>NZ_CP042239.1:4040000-4154291 GCF_007833215.1 Sphingomonas suaedae | reverse complement strand
GAATCTGAAATAAGTAGGCTTGACTCACGTCGCGCCCGGATTTCCGTTATTTCATGACCAACATGCTGAAATCATTGGAATTTCTACTAACATTACAGACGCGTTACAACGCGACTCGTGTAATTCTGCCGCTTTGCCGATTCGGCATTGTCCAAGTGCTTGGACGCAAAGAAAAACCCCGCCGGAATCGCCCGGCGGGGTCGTCCAAACGGTGGATTTCGTCGATCAGCCGAGCGCGAGGACGCGCTTGGTAAGCCGCGAGAACTTCCGCGACGCGGTGTTCTTGTGCAGAACGCCCTTGGCCACGCCGCGTGCCAATTCCGGCTGCATCGCCTTCAGCGCCGTTTCGGCCGCCGACTTGTCGCCCGATTCGAGCGCGCTCTCGACGCGCTTCACGAAGGTACGGATGCGGCTGACGCGCGCACCGTTGATTTCGGCGCGGCGGTCGTTGCGGCGGATGCGCTTCTTGGCTTGCGGCGTGTTCGCCATGAATCTTCGTTCCTGTTTTCAATGCGAAAAGAGGCGCGGATTTCCGTCCCACGCCTCGGGAAAGCGCGGCCCATAGCGAGGGCGAGCGATTCGGTCAACTCGAACCCGCGCAAAACGGCCCGTTCAGCGCTGACAGGCGGCGCAATAAAAGGTCGACCGACCGCCATCGACCCGCCGCAGCACGGGCGCACCGCACTGGCAGGCCAGCCCTTCCCGCCCATAGACCCGCCATTCCTTCGAGAAATACCCAAGTTCTCCATCGGGGCGCGCATAATCGCGCAGGGTCGATCCCCCGGCGCGAATCGCCGCCTCCAGCACCTCGCGGATCGCATCCACCAGCCGGGCAATCCGGGCGATCACAACACGGCCCGCCGCGCGGGTCGGTGCGATCCCGGCCATATGAAGCGCCTCGCACACATAGATATTGCCCAAGCCCGCCACGACGCGCTGGTCGAGCAACAAGGTCTTCACCGTCGCAACTCGCCCCGCAAACGCTGTGGCGAGATGCGCGGGGGTGAAATCGGAGCCGAGCGGCTCCGGCCCCAGCGCGGCAAAGGCTGGCCAGACCTCAATTTCCGCGCTGGGGACCAGATCAACCGAGCCGAAACGGCGCGGATCGTTGAGCGCGAGTCGCCGCCCGGCTCCGGTCTCGATCAGGAGATGATCGTGGGTCAGCAATTCCGACGGATCGATGCGCCAGCGCCCCGACATGCCGAGGTGAAAGATCATCGTGTCGCCCCGATCAGTGTCGATCAGGCCATATTTGGCGCGGCGCCCCAGCGCGGTCACGGTCGCGCCGGTCAACCGCTGCCCCAGATCGACGGGCATCGGGCGGCGCAAATCCGGTCGGCGTAGCTGGACGCGCGCGATTCGCTGCCCCAGCAAGGCGGGGGTCAGGCCGCGCACGGTCGTCTCGACTTCGGGAAGTTCGGGCATTTTGTCCCGCTAAGCGGGCTTTGCCCCGTCCACAAGGGCGGCTAAGGGCGTGGGCATGACCGACACTGTTTCCTTCGGCTATGAAGAGGTTGCCCCCGACGAGAAGACCCGCCGCGTCGGCGGCGTCTTTTCCAGCGTCGCCGCGCGCTATGACGTGATGAACGACGCCATGTCCGGCGGGCTGCACCGCATCTGGAAGGATGTGTTCGTCCGCCGGGTGAAACCGCGCGAGGGCGAGGCGATCCTCGACATGGCGGGCGGCACCGGCGACATCGCCTTCCGCATGGCCGAGCATGGCGCCGCAGTGACGGTAGCCGACATCAATCCGGACATGCTGGCGGTCGGCATCGAGCGCGCGGCCAAGCGCGGGATCGACGGTCTGGTCTGGAGCGAGGCGAATGCGGAAGTGCTGCAATGGCCCGACCGCTTCTTCGACGCCTATACGATCGCGTTCGGCATCCGCAACGTGACCGATATTCCCCAGGCGTTGCGCGAGGCGCATCGCGTGCTGCGGCGGGGCGGACGGTTCTTCTGCCTCGAATTCTCGACGACCTTGTGGCCGGGATTCGCGGACGTGTACGACGCCTATTCGCATCATCTCGTGCCGAAGCTCGGCCAGGCGCTGGCGGGCGACGCCGACAGCTATCGCTACCTCGTCGAATCGATCCGCCGCTTTCCCGACATGCCGACGTTTGAGGGGATGATCCGCGACGCGGGCTTCGTCCAGACGCGGGTCGAACCGATGCTGGGCGGACTGGTGGCGATCCATAGCGGCTGGAAGATTTGACCGCTCCCGCCGTTCATCTCTGGCGCCTGCTCAAATGGGGCCGCACGCTGGCGCGCCATGGCGCGCTGCGGGGTATCGAGCGCGACCGCAACACGCCCGCCCCGGTGCGTCGCCTCGCACGGGTCGCCCGGTTCGGCGCGCGCGTGCCCACCGTGCCGCGCTATGCCGATGCGCTTCAGGCAATCGGCCCGGCGGCGATCAAGCTCGGTCAGACGCTCGCCACCCGCCCCGATCTGATCGGCGAGGAGGCGACGCATGACCTGATGCGATTGCAGGACGCGCTGCCGCCGGTGCCGTTCGCGATCATCCGCGACGCGATGGAAGCGAGCTTCGGTCGCCCGCTCGACACCCTGTTCAGCGAAATCGAGGAGGTGCCGATCGGCGCAGCCTCGATCGCGCAGGTCCACCGTGCCACCACGCTCGACGGCAAGCGCGTCGCGGTGAAGGTGCTGCGCCCGGGGATCGAGGCCGAATTTGCGCGCGCCATCGACACCTATGAATGGGCGGCGGCGCAGGTCGAGGGGATGGGCGGCGAAGCGTCGCGCCTGCGCCCGCGCCTCGTCATCGAAACCTTCAAACGCTGGACCGCGCGCGAGCTGGACTTGCGGCGCGAGGCGGCGTCGGCGTCGGAACTTTCCGAATCGATGGAGGCGGAGCCCGATTTCACGATCCCAGCGATCGACTGGCAACGGACCACGGGCCGGGTCATGACGCTGGAATGGATCGACGGAATCAAGCTGTCGGATCGCGACGCGCTGATCGCAGCGGGGCATGATACCGAGAAGCTGGCGCACACATTGGTCCGCGCGTTCCTGCGCCAGGCGATCTCGGAAGGATTCTTCCACGCCGACATGCATCAGGGCAATTTGTTCGCGCTGCCCGGCGACCGGATCGCGGCGATCGATTTCGGCATCATGGGGCGGATCGACAGGCGTGCGCGGGTGTGGCTGGCGGAGATCCTCTACGGCCTGATCACCGGCAATTACCGCCGTGTTGCCGAGATTCATTTCGAGGCGGGATATGTCCCTCCGCACCATAATGTCGCCGAGTTCGCGACGGCATTGCGCGCCGTGGGCGAGCCCATGCGCGGCCTGCCGGTAAAAGACATGTCGGTCGGCATGATGCTCGACAGCCTGTTCAACATCACCCGCGATTTCGACATGCAGACCCAGCCGCATCTGTTGCTGCTGCAAAAGACGATGGTGATGGTCGAGGGCGTCGCGACGCGGCTGCACCCCGACATCAATCTATGGGACAGCGCCGCGCCGTTCGTGCGCGAGTGGATCCGCACCGAATTGGGGCCGGAGGCGTTCCTCGCTGACCGGATATCCGAGGACCTCAAGACGATCGCGCGCCTGCCCAAGTTGCTGCGCAATATCGAGCGGCACTTCCCCGATCCGGGCGGCGCCCCCCCAGCCCCGCCGCTGCGCGAGATTCAGGTGGTGCGCGTGGGCGGCGGCTGGCGCTATGGGGTCGTGGCGATACTGGCCGCAGGTGCGGGCATCGCGGCAACACTTTTGCTTGCCTGACAACCAAGCAGGGCAGCGCTAGGGAGGCAGGATGACGCGCACCCCGCTCTGGCTTGCCGCCCCCAGCCGGTTCGCGGCATCCTCGCCCAGCCACGCGCGGATCGCGCTTGGCATGGTCGCGCTGCTGATCCTGGGCGCGCTGACCGTGTTGTTCCTGCCACTGCCCGCCCCCGACGCCACCGGCGCGGGCGCGGATCGGCAGACCGATGTCGCGCTGTACGAATCGATCGTCGCGGCGGTCGCGCATGGCGAGGATTATTATCGTGCCGCCGCCGACGCGCTGCGCATGGGGGGCTATCCGCTGCGCCCGTTCCTCACCTTCCGTCTACCCGGCCTCGCGACCGTTCAGGGGGCGGTGCCGCCCGCCGCGATGCTGGCGTTGCTCTATGCACTCGCGGCGATGGCCGCATGGCTGTGGTACCGCCGCATCGCGGAGGCATTGCCGCGTTGGCCAGCGCGGGTTGCGGCACTGATCCTGCTGGCGGCGGGAATGCTGGCTTTCATCCAACCCGGGCTGATCGCGTTTCACGAGATCTGGGCGGGGCTGCTGGTCGCGATCAGCCTGGCATTGCGCCGCCCCGGGCGTTGGGTGGAAGCCGCCGCGATCGGCGCCATCGCGATGCTGATCCGCGAAACCGCCGCGCTCTATGCGGTGGTGATGGCGGCGTTGGCCTTTGCCGAGGGGCATCGGCGCGAGGCGGCGGGCTGGGGCGCGGCGCTGGGGGTTTTCGCGCTCGCACTTCTCGCCCATGCGATGGCGGTGCATGGCGTCACCGGGCCGCTCGACGCTGCGTCGCCAGGCTGGGCTGGGCTGAACGGCTTCGGGTTGTTCGTGCGTGCCATGACGCTGGCGACTGGGCTTCAACTGCTGCCGCCCGCGCTCGCGGCGATCCTGGTGGCACTGGCGCTGCTCGGCTGGGCGAGCTGGCGCGATCCGCTGGCGCTGCGCGCGCTCGCCACCTTTTGCGCCTATGCGCTGGTCATCAGCCTGTTTGCACGGGTCGACACCTTCTACTGGGGGCTGATCATCGCCCCCGCGTTTCTGATCGGCCTCACCTTCGCGCCCGATGCCCTGCGCGACCTGTGGGTCCGCGCTCTCGACAGGCGGCGGGTGCGCGTGCAGAGGATCGAATCATGAAGCGCATCCTGCTCATCGTCGGTGGTGGCATTGCGGCCTATAAGGCGTGCGAGCTGATCCGCCTGATCCGCAACGCGGGGCATTCGGTTACCTGTGTGCTTACCGCAGGCGGCCAGCATTTCGTGACTCCGATGACGCTCGCAGCCCTTTCGGAGAACCAGGTCTATACAACGTTGTGGGACCTCAAGGACGAGGCGGAGATGGGCCATATCCAGCTCAGCCGCAACGCCGATCTGGTGGTCGTCGCGCCCGCGACGGCGGACCTGATCGCGAAGATGGCGGGGGGACAGGCGGACGATCTTGCCACCACATTGCTGCTCGCGACCGACAAGCCGGTGCTTGCCGCGCCCGCTATGAACGTGCGGATGTGGCATCACGCCGCGACGCAGCGCAATGTCGCGACGCTGCGGACCGACGGCGTCTCCGTGATGGCGCCCGACGAAGGGCCGATGGCCTGCGGCGAGTATGGCCCGGGCCGGTTGCCCGAACCCGAGGCGATCCTGCGCGCGATCGAGGAAGCGCTGGCACCTTCAGCGGGTCGTCTGAAGGGCAAGCACATTCTGGTCACCGCGGGGCCGACGCATGAGCCGATCGATCCGGTGCGCTACATCGCCAACCGGTCCTCGGGGAAACAGGGCTATGAAATCGCGCATGCGCTCGCGGCACTGGGCGCGCGGGTAACGTTGGTATCCGGCCCGGTCGCGCTGGCGCCTCCGGCCGGGGTGACGCGCGTCGCGGTCGAAACCGCGCGGGAGATGCAGGCGGCGGTCGATGCCGCGCTGCCCGCCGATGCGGCAGTGATGGTCGCCGCCGTGGCCGACTGGCGCCTGGGCGATGCGGCGGAGCAGAAGATCAAGAAAGGCGAGGCCGCACCGCAACTCGCATTGGTCGAGAACCCGGACATCCTCGCCGGACTCGCGAAGAGTTCGCAGCGTCCGCGCCTGCTGATCGGATTCGCCGCCGAAACCGAACGGGTGGTCGAACATGCCGTCGCGAAACGGACTCGCAAGGGCGCAGACTGGATTGTCGCCAATGATGTTTCGGGCGATGTGATGGGGGGCGATGCCAATACCATATATCTTGTCACCGCGACGGGGGTCGAAAGCTGGGAGACACTGCCCAAGCCGGACGTCGCCCGGCGCCTTGCGGAGCGGATCGCCGATGCGCTCTAGCCTGATCCTGCTCGGCGCGCTGCTGCTGGCCGGGTGCGCCGCCACCAGCGCTGCGCCCCCGGCCCCGCAGTTGTTCGCCGAAAGCTATGGCGCCAAACCGCGCAATGCGGAAACGCTGTACGTGATCGTTCATGGCGACGGCATGGCGGGAACCTCGACCGACCTTGCGGAATTCGCACGCGCGCTCGCCGCGTCGGAGCCGCGCAGCGCCGTCGTCCGCCTGCTGCGCCCCGGCTATGCCGACGAGCAGGGCAACCAGTCGCCGGGGCTGCGCGGCGCGGGGACCGGGGACGACTATACCCCCGACCGAATCGCGCAGGTCGCCCAGAGCATCGCCGCGCTCAAGGCCCGCCATCGCCGCGCCCGCGTCGTCGCGATCGGTGAGGGCGGCGGGGCGGCGGTGGTCGCCAATCTTGCCGGGCTGCGTCCCAATCTGATCGACGGGATGGTGCTCGTCTCCTGCCCCTGTTCCTTGCCCGAATGGCGCCGGTACATGGCCGGGCGCGCCAAGCCCGCGCAGCCGTGGCGCGAAAAGGTCGCCAGCCTCGATCCGCTCCAGACTGCGGGCGGCATTGCGCCGGATCTGCGCGCCGCGCTGGTCAGCGGGGCCGAGGACAAGACCGTGCCCGCCCGCTTCGCCCGCGCCTATGCCGAAGCGCTGAGCCTTCGCGGCATCGCCACCGATTTCCGCATCCTGCCGCAACAGGGCAGCCAGATCCTGGACGATCCGCAGGTGATCGAGGCGACCCGCCGCCTTGCCGCAGCATTGCCGAGGAAGGTGTCGTGAGCACCCCGATCACGATCCGCCTGATGCGCCTGCCCCATGGCGAGGGGCTGCCGCTGCCCGCCTATGCCACGGCGGGCGCGGCGGGGATGGATGTCGTCGCGGCTGAGGAACTGGTGCTCCTGCCGGGTGCGCGTCATGCCGTCGCCACCGGCTTCGCCATCGCGATTCCGCCCGGCTATGAAGTTCAGGTCCGCCCGCGATCGGGCCTTGCGCTCAAACATGGCATCACCTGTCTCAACACGCCGGGCACGATCGACGAAGACTATCGGGGCGAGGTGAAGGTAATCCTTGCCAATCTGGGCGACCAGCCCTTCGCAATCGCGCGCGGTGAGCGGATCGCGCAACTCGTCCCCGCCCCGGTCCAGCGTGCGGTGTTCGACACGGTCGCGACGCTGGACGAGACCGCGCGGGGTGCTGGCGGCTTCGGATCGACGGGGCGGTGATGCCGGGCGCATTGATCCCCCTGCTGCTGCTCGCCGGGCAGGCGGCCATCGAGCCGCAGGACTCACCCGAGCCGCCCGAGCCGCCGGCAAAGGCCGCTCCCGCGATAGACTGGACGACCTTGCCCGACCTCCCCTATCGCACGGCCCCGCAAATGACCCCCGCGATGCACGACTGGGCGCGCGGCCAGGTGCGTGCGCGCAAATGCCGCGCGCGGCGGCTGGTCGATGGACGTCCCGCCGTTCGGGTCGAGGTCGCGGTGCTGGTTCATTCGGAGGACGGGGTACGCGCCACCATTCCGCGCGCGATCGGTTGCCCCAGCATCGAACAATATGCCGCGGGGCTGGTCGCGGGATTCTCCCGCAATAACCTGACCCAGCGCACCGCCGCGCCCGGCGCCGCCTGGTACCGCGCCACGGTGACCTTCGCCTGGCGGCAATGAGTTTTTCCGACGAAGAACTCGAACGCTATGCCCGCCATATCGTGCTGCCCGAGATCGGCGGGGCGGGACAGGCGGCGCTGAAGGCGGCACGGGTGCTGGTGGTGGGGGCGGGCGGGATCGGGTCGCCTGCGCTGCAGTATCTGGCGGCGGCGGGGGTGGGGCAGATTGAGGTCGTGGACGACGACCGGGTGGACCTGTCCAACCTTCAACGGCAGACGATCTTCGGAACCGAAGATGCCGGACGGGCAAAAGCCGTGGCGGCATTGGCACGGGTCGAAGCGATCAATCCGCACATCAAGGTGATTGCGCGGCAGGTCCGGCTCGATGGCGGGAATGTCGACGACCATGTCGGCGGCAACGACGTCATTCTGGACGGCACCGATAATTTCGAGACCCGCCTGCGCGTCGCAGACGCAGCGTTGCGTCATCGCGTGCCGCTGGTCAGCGCGGCAGTCGGACGGTTCGAAGGGCAACTCGGCGTGTTCCGCGGGTGGGAGGCGGACAAGCCCTGCTACCGCTGCTTTGTCGGCGCCGATCCGGAAACCGCCGGGATCAATTGCGCCGAACAGGGCGTGTTGGGCGCGCTCACCGGGATCATGGGCAGCCTCGCAGCGCTGGAAGTGATCCGCGCGATCCATCCGTTCGGGGAGGACAGCGCGGGCAAGTTGCTGCTCGTTGACACGCTGGCGCTGCGCTTCCGCACGCTGACCCTGCCCAAGGACCCGGGATGCACCACATGCGCGGGCTGACGCTGATCGTCGCGACAAGCAATGTCGAGCGGTTCCGCGCCGCCGTCGCACTCGCCTGCGCCCATGCGGCGCTGGGCGGGCGGACGCGGGTCTATGCGCATGAGGGAGCGGTGCCCTTGCTGATCTCCGGCGCCGATCCCGGCGATGCCGCCCTGTCCGCACGCGGCCTCGCCACCCGCGTGCAGCTGCTCGCCGAAGCGCGCGAGGCAGGAGTCGCGCTGATCGCCTGCCAGACCGGGCTTGCGGCGAGCGGCGTTCCGTTCGACCTGTTGCCCGCCGGGGTCGAGCCGGGCGGGCTGATCTCATTGCTTGCCGAACTGGGCGAAGATCGGCTGGTCGCCTTTTGACCGCTAGTCCGCGGGAAACGCCTGGCGCTTGCCACCGGCCTTGTGAACGACGCCGTGGCGCATCACGAACTCGACCTGCTCCATGCGCTTCACATCGTCGAGCGGGCTGCCCGAAACGGCAATGATATCGGCATCCTTGCCCGGTGCGATGCTTCCGATCGTCGATGCACGGCCCAGCGCCTCGGCGGCGCCGATGGTCGCCGCCTCCAACGCGCGGGCGGGGCTCATCCCCGCCTTCACCATCAGCGCAAATTCCTGCGCATTGTCGCCATGGGCCGAGACGCCGCTGTCGGTGCCGAATGCGACCTTCACCCCCGCCGCATACGCCTTGCTGTGGCTGGCAAAGGCGGCGGCGGCGGCTTCCTCAGCCTTGGGGATCACCGCGGGCGGCAGCAGCCCCTTGCGCGCCTGATCCAGCGCGGCGGCGGGCGCCATCATCGTCGGCACCAGCCAGGTCCCGTTGGCCTTCATCATGCGGATCGCCTCATCGTCGAGGAACGAGCCATGGTCGATCGTATCGACGCCCGCCGCGATCGCCGCCTTGGTGCCCGCCGCAGCATGGCTGTGCGTCGCGACCTTGCGACCGAGGCCGTGCGACGTCTCGACGATCGCCTTCATCTCGTCGTCGGTCATCGCGCGGCCAAGCCCGCCCGACACGTTGGAGAGCACGCCGCCGGTGGACATATATTTGATGACCTGCGCGCCCAGCGCGATCTGCTGTCGCACCGCGCGGCGGCAGTCGTCCGGGCCGTCGCAGGTGTTGATCTGATGCTTGTGGATTGCGTCGGCGAAAATCTCCGCAACGCCGTTGCTGCCATCGGCATGTCCGCCCGAGACCGAGATCGAATTGCCTGCATTGACGATGGTCGGCCCCGCAATCACCCCCCGCTCGACGCCCTCGCGCAGCGCCCGCATCCCGCGCGCGTTGCCGCCCAGATCGCGCACGGTGGTGAACCCCGCCTCCAGCGTGACGCGGGCATTGCCCACCGCGTGCATCATGTCGTCCGCGTCATCGGTGGTCAGTGCGGTCAGCCGCGCGCGCAGCGGATCGCCGCCAATGCCCCAGAGGTGGACGTGCATGTCGATCAGCCCCGGCATCACGAACCGGTCCCTGAGATCGATCAGTTCCGCCCCACCCTCCGGCACGATAAAGCCATCGCGCACCTCGACGATCTTGCCGTCACGCACGATGATCGTGCTCGCCCCGCGCGGAGCCTCGCCCGGCTTGGCGAGCAGGGTACCGGCGTGAATATATTTGACGCTCGCCGCGACCGCCGGCGCCGGTGAGGCGGTCTGTGCGGCAAGCGGCGTGGCGGCCAGCAACGCGATGGTGACGGCGGCGATTCGGCGCATGAAACTCTCCCCTGTTGGCCCCAGCCTATGCGGCAAATCGGGGGAACGCTAGCCGCCCGGCTGGGTGATCGAGGGTGGGTCGCTCGCGGGGAAGCTGTCCTCCAGCTCGGCGTCGAGCTCAGCCTCTTGGCGATTTCGCGCAACGCTGGCGTTCATCCGTTCGATCTGCTCGGGCGTCGCCTCGCTCTGGTGCTGCGCCTTCCAATGCGCATAAGGCATCCCATAAATCGCCTCACGCGCGGCATCGCGATCGAGCGACCCGCCGCTCGCCTCGCTCACCCAATCGGACAGACAGTTGCGGCAAAAGCCAGCAAGGCCCATGAGTTCGATATTCTCGGCATCGGTACGGTGCCGCAAATGGCGCACCAGCCGTCGGAACGCCTGTGCCGCGATGCGATCGTCGATTTTGTCCAGCGTTGTCACGATTGCGCCTCCACGGTTGAATAGCCAGCATTTGGCGTTAGTGACCAGCACGCACAAGGCATGGAGATTTCCGCGATGACAAAGGCAATGGCACCGCGATCGCGCAAGGTGCGCGTGCTGGCCACGCTCGGCCCCGCCAGCAATACGCCCGAGATGATCGCAGCGCTCCACAGCGCGGGTGCCGACGCCTTTCGCATCAACATGAGCCATGGCGATCAGGAGTCGAAAATCCCGGTGATCGAGGCGATCCGCGCACTCGAAAAATCCACCGGCCGCCCGATCACCATCCTCGCGGATCTTCAGGGGCCCAAGCTGCGCGTCGGCAAGTTCGCCGATGGCAAGGTGATGCTGGAGACGGGCGCAACCTTCCGGCTGGACCGGGACAAGACACCGGGAGACGCCACCCGCGTCGAACTCCCGCATCGCGAGATTTTCGAGGCGGTGACCGAGGGCGCCCGGCTGCTGCTCGACGACGGCAAGATGGTGCTGCGCGTCACCGGATATGGCGCCGACTGGATCGACACGCGGGTCGAGGTCGGTGGCGCGCTGTCCAACTCAAAGGGGCTGAACGTCCCCGACATGATTCTGCCGCTCGCGGCGCTCACCGAAAAGGATCGTAGCGACCTCGCCTTTGCCGTCGCCCAGAAGGTCGACTGGATTGCCCTCTCTTTCGTCCAACGGCCCGAGGATCTGGCCGAGGCGCGTCGCCTGATCGGCGGCCAGACGGCGTTGCTCGCCAAGATCGAGAAGCCGAGCGCGGTCGCCCGGCTGGAGGAGATCGTCGAGGCGTGCGACGGCGTGATGGTCGCGCGCGGCGATCTGGGCGTCGAACTGCCGCCGCAGAATGTGCCGCCGATGCAGAAGCGAATCGTGGAGACCGCGCGCCGCATGGGCCGCCCGGTGATCGTGGCGACGCAGATGCTCGAATCGATGATCACCTCGCCTTCCCCCACCCGCGCCGAGGTCTCCGACGTCGCCACGGCGGTTTATGACGGCGCCGATGCGATCATGCTGTCGGCGGAAAGCGCGGCGGGCCAATGGCCGGTCGAATCGGTGACGATGATGGACGCCATCGCCGATTCGGTGGAGCGCGATCCTGCCCATGGCGACCGCGTCCACTTCACCGTGATGCACCCCGACCCGACCACTGCCGACGCGCTGGCGGAGGCGGCCAAGTCGATTGCGGCGAACGTGTCGGCAAGCGGGATCATCTGCTTCACCATGTCCGGCTCCACCGCCCGCCGCATCGCCCGCGAGCGCCCGTCAGTGCCGATCCTGGTGCTGACCCCCAAGATCGAGACCGCGCGGCGCATGGGTCTGCTGTGGGGCACCCATGCCGTCCACACCCGCGACGTCGACTCGTTCGAGGACATGGTCGCCAAGGCCAAGCGCATGGCGATGCGCCACGGCATCGCCAAGGGCGGCGACCGGGTGGTCGTGTGCGCCGGTGTCCCCTTCGGCACGCCGGGATCCACCAACGTGCTGCATGTCGTGACGATCGTCGGGGATGAGCTTAAGGGGCGGAGTTAAGCGGGCAGGAGCCCGGCGTCGATCAGTGCGCGCCGGGTGTCGTCCACATCGCTGAACAGCACCGACCGAATCCCCAGCGCCTCCGCTCCCGCGACGTTCGCGGCATTGTCGTCGACGAACACCGCTTCGCCCGGCTCGAGTCCGAATCGGGCGAGCGCAAGATTGTAGATTGCGGGATCGGGCTTCACGCGTTTCTCGTCGCCCGACACCACGACGTCGCGAAAGCGGTCGAACAGCTGCGGCCATTCGGCGCGGAAGGGCGGCCAGAATTCATGGCTGAAATTGGTGATGGCGAACAGCGGCACACCCGCCGCGTCGAGATCCTCGACCAGCGCGTGCATCCCCGCCACCGGGCCGCCGACGCTATCGTTGAAGCGCGGCCCCCAGGCGGCGATCAGCTCTGCATGCTGGGGGTAGCGCGCGGTGAGTTCCGCCGAGGTCTCGGCGAAATCGCGCCCGGCATCATGCTGGAAATGCCAGTCGAGCGTGACGACTTCATCCAGAAACGCCGCGAGCGCCCGATCGTCTCCGATCAGGCGCTCGTAGAGAAACCGCGGATGCCAGTGGAACAGGACGTTGCCGATATCGAAGATAACGGCCCGAACGGCTCCCATGGTCGCCGAATCAGCCCTGGCGGGCCTTGAAGCGACGCTGGGTCTTGTTGATGACGTACACGCGTCCGCGACGGCGGATCACGCGATTGTCGCGGTGACGCCCCTTGAGCGACTTAAGGCTGTTCACGATCTTCATGACCGATTCTCTACTATCTCGAATTGTGGCGGGTGCCGGAAAAGAGGCGATCGCCTAGAGGGGAAGGGCCGCCAAGTCAAGGAATGCTTGGCAACGGAACCGACATCCCCGTAACGATGTTCAAACGTTGTGCCGTGGCGTCTGCACGGCAGGAGGATGTGTCCGATGAAGACCCGTGCGTTGCTTGCCCTCACCCTTTCCGCCGCCGCGCTGGCGGGTTGTTCGACCACCATGGGCGGCCGCGCCGCACCGGTCGATGTGACGCGATACCATTTGTCCCAGCCAATTCCCGCAGGAACGGTCGCCGTTCAGCCCGCGCCTTCCGGCGCATCTGGCCCTGAAGCGCAACTCTATATCGACGCGGTTGCGGCGACGATGGGCGGCATGGGGTTCACCCCGATCGACACCGCGGCAACCGCGGATTATCTCGCCACGGTCGAATTTCGCCGTACCGATCGCGGCCAGGTCCGCACCCGCCCCCCCGTCACCATCGGCCTTGGCGGAGGCAGCTATGGCGGCAATGTCGGCGTGGGTGGCGGCGCCAGCGTCGGCATCGGCAGCAAAACCAAGACCGTCTATGCCTCCGAATTGTCGGTCCAGTTGCGGCGTCGCGGCGACAATACCGTGATCTGGGAAGGCAAGGCGATGACCGAGACGCTCGGCGCCGCCGACGGAACCCAGCCGACCGACACCGCGACGCGCCTGTCCGATGCGCTGTTCAAGGGCTTTCCCGGCCAGTCGGGGATCACTATCACGGTGAAATGAGCATCCAACTGAACGCCGCATTCGACAGCGGCAATATTCGCCTGATCGACATCGACGGGGACACCGTCGATGTCGAGATCGTCGCCGATCACCAGTCAGATTTCTTCCAATGGTTTCACTTTCGCGTTTCGGGCGCGAAGGGGCGGACGCTGACCTTTCGGATCGTCAATGCGGGCAAGGCAGCCTATGCCTTCGGCTGGCCCGGCTATCGGGCGCGGGTCAGCACTGATCGCGCCGCATGGCGCCTGACCGATGGCAACTATGCCGATGGCGTATTCAGCTTCAGCCACAGCTTCGATGGCGATGTCGCATGGTTCGCCTATTTCGCGCCCTATTCGATGGAGCGCCACGCCGACCTGATCGCACGCATGGCGGCAAAGCCCGGGGTGAGCCACCGCGAGTTGGGCCAGACTCTCGACGGGCGGGCGATGGACCTGCTGACGCTGGGCGACGGACCCAAGCAGGTGTGGCTCTATGCCCGCCAGCATCCCGGCGAATCGATGGCGGAGTGGTGGGCAGAAGGGGCGCTGGAGAAGCTGACCGACCCGGACGACGCTGCGGCGCAAGCGCTGCGGGCCAAGGCGACCTTCCACGTCATTCCCAACATGAACCCGGACGGCAGCTTCCGTGGCCATCTGCGCACCAATGCAGCGGGGGTGAACCTCAACCGCGAATGGCACACGCCGACGATGGAGAGGAGCCCCGAAGTGTTCCTCGTCCGCGCGGCGATGGACGAGACTGGCGTCGATTTCGCGATGGACGTACATGGCGACGAGGCGATCCCGGCCAACTTCCTCGCCGGGTTCGAGGGGATTCCCGGTTGGACCGATGAACTGGGCGAGAAATACTACGCGTTCGGTCGCAAGCTCGCCGCGACGACGCCGCTGTTCCAGCTCGAAAAGGGCTATGAGAAATCAGCGCCTGGGCAGGCAAATCTGTCTATGTCAACCAACCAGCTCGCCGAGCGGTTCGGCGCAGTGTCGATGACGCTGGAAATGCCGTTCAAGGATCACGATCCCAGCCCGGAGCCCGAATTCGGCTGGTCGCCCGATCGCTGCAAGGCTCTGGCCCATGCGTGCCTGGACACGCTGGCGGGCATGATCGACGAGATTTGATGCGATGGTAATCCGCACCGGGGGCCTCGACGACCCTCAGGTGATCGCGCTGCTTGAACTTCACGCGCGCGAGATGTCGGACCATTCGCCCCCGGGTACTTGCCATTTCCTCGACCTGTCGGGACTCAAGACCCCCGACATCACGTTCCTCAGCGCCTGGGATGGCAATGCTCTGCTCGGCGTGGGCGCGCTCAAGCAACTCGATCCGCTGACCGGCGAGGTAAAGTCGATGCGAACCGTGAAGACGGCCCAGGGCCGGGGGGTTGGCGCGGCAATGCTCGATCATATCGCCATGCTTGCCCGACAGCGTGGCTATACCGCCCTCAAGCTCGAGACCGGCACCGGCCCGTTGTTCGAGGCGGCGCATGGGCTGTATCGCCGCTATGGATTCACGCCCTGCCCGCCCTTTGCGGGCTATGTCGAAACCGAGTTCAACCGCTTTTACGGGATGCCGCTGAACGTCGCTTGATCGGCGCCCGGCACTTCCGGTATTGCGCCGCAACATGAGCGATCCGCTGATTCCCGCGCCCACCGGCGAACCCGTCCGCCTGAAGCCGCTGCCGCTGCTGATCTTCAGTTCGCGCTGGCTGCAGCTGCCGCTCTATGTCGGGCTAATCGTCGCGCAGTGCGTGTATGTATTTCTGTTCATCAAGGAACTCACCCACCTCGTCCAGCACGCCTGGGAATTCACCGAGCAACAAATCATGCTCGTCGTGCTGGGGCTGATCGATGTGGTGATGATTTCCAACCTGCTCGTGATGGTGATCGTCGGCGGCTATGAGACGTTCGTATCGCGCCTCGGCCTCAAGGGCCATCCCGACCAGCCCGAATGGCTGAGTCACGTCAATGCGGGCGTGCTGAAGGTGAAGCTGGCGATGGCGATCATCGGCATTTCGTCGATCCACCTGCTGCGCACCTTCATCGAAGCGGGGGCACTGGGTACGCCGAGCGGTCGCGTCACCGAAGCGGGCGTGTTGTGGCAAACGATCATCCACATGGCATTCATCGCATCGGCGATCGGTATTGCCTGGGTCGATCGCATGACCCAGACGAGGCACTGAAGACCCTATTCCTCAGTTCCAATAGTCGAGCATGTCGGCGGTGATCCAGCCGAAGACATAGTTGAGATAGAAGAGCGCGAAGAACGTCGTTCCGACGACCGTAGTCCACAGCGCGATGCGCCCGGCCTGGAACCGCTGCGGCGCGCTCTCGGCCTGTCCCTTGACCAGCGTCTCCCCCGCCTCGACGCTGGTGCGTGCGTGGAAGGGGAGCACCAGAAACAGCGACAGGAACCAGAACAGGAAATAGATTGCGAGCGCACTGAACCAGTTCATTGCATCACACCTCGATCAGCATCACGTCCATGACCGGCTTCTTCCCGGTATAGCGCACCGCGACGCGCCGGGCGGCAAGCCGGATCGCCTCGCGCAGCTTGTCGCGGTCGCCGCCGCGTGCCTCGCCCATCACTTTGGCCACCGCGGCGCTGGCATCGGCGATCAGGCGATCGCGATCCTCTTCGGCTGGAACGCCCTGAATGGTCACCTCGGGTTGGCCCGCCAGCTTGCCGTTACCCTTGATCGCCACGGCGACCGACATCTGACCATAAAGGCCGAGCTTGCGCCGCTCGTTCATCGTGCTGCCGTCGGCGGGCAAGATCACGTCGCCATCGAGCACCAGCCGGCCTGCCGGCGCGTTGCCGATCTTTTTCGGCTTGCCCGGCGCCAGGCGGATGATCTCGCCGTTGTTCTGGACGACCGCATTGGGGATGCCATGCGCCCGCCCAAACCGCGCTTGCTCCGCGATATGGCGCATCTCGCCATGGACGGGGACGAGGATGTCGGGCCGGATCCAGTCATACATTGCCGCCAGTTCGGGGCGACCCGGATGGCCGGAGACATGGACGAACGCCTGACGATCGGTGATCATCTCGACCCCCTTGCCCGCCAATATGTTCATGATCCGGCCGATCGCCATTTCATTGCCGGGAATCTGCTTGGACGAGAAGACGACGGTGTCGCCCGATTCGAGTTTCAGCTGATGCGTGTCATCGGCGATGCGGGCGAGCGCGGCGCGCGGTTCGCCCTGCCCGCCGGTGGCGATGATCATCACCTTGTCGCGGGGCAGTTTCATCGCGGTTTCGAAATCGACCGTTTCGGGGAAATCGCGCAGATAACCGGTGGCCTTGGCAACACGCAGGATTCGGTCGAGCGAGCGGCCCGCGACGCACATCGCGCGGCCGGTGTCCTTCGCAACCTCACCCAGCGTCTGCAACCGCGCAGCGTTGGAGGCAAAGGTGGTGACGAGGACGCGGCCCTTAATGCCCGCAACGACTTCGTCCAGCCCCTCACGCACCGCAGATTCGGAGCCAGACGCCTCCGGGTTGAAGACGTTGGTCGAATCGCACACCAGTGCCAACACGCCTTCGTCACCGACTGCGGTGAGTTCCTCGGCGGTGGAGGCGGAGCCCATGACGGGCGTGTCGTCGATCTTCCAGTCACCGGTGTGGAACACGCGGCCATAAGGCGTGTCGATCAGCACCGCGTTACCCTCGGGAATCGAATGCGCGAGCGGAAGGTAGCGGATGCCGAACGGACCAACGTCGAACGGCTCCTCCTCGCGAACCACGTTCAGCTCGATGCGGTCGGCAATACCTTCCTCTTCCAGCTTGCCGTGGATCAGCCCCGCAGTGAACGGCGTGGCATAGAGCGGCACGCCCAGATCGCCCGCCAGATAGGGCAGCGCGCCGATATGATCCTCATGCCCATGGGTCAGCACGATGCCGAGCAGGTCATCCAGCCGCTCTTCGATAAACTGAAGGTCGGGCAGGATCAGGTCGATGCCGGGATAGTCGGGCGTGCCAAAGATCACGCCGCAATCGACCATGATCCACTTGCCGTGGCAGCCATAGAGATTGACGTTCATGCCAATTTCGCCCGAACCGCCGAGCGCGAGGAAGAGGAGTTCTTTACCGGGGGTCATCTGGTCTTTCGTCATAATATGCCGTCGTCACCCCGGCCTCGTGCCGGGGTCCACCGGGAGGCAAGCACAAGACAAGAGGCTTCAAGGGCCGGGCGTAGGGACAAGTGGACCCCGGCACAAGGCCGGGGTGACAGCCGGGGATCAGCGCAGCGACCGCTCCCACAGCATCGCCAGCCCCTGAATCGTCAGGTCCGGCTCGATCACGTCGAACACATCGGTCTGCTTTTCGAACAGCACCGCGAGGCCGCCAGTCGCGATCACCTTTACCGGACGGCCGATCTCTGCCTTCATGCGCGCGACCAGTCCCTCGATCATCGCGATATAGCCCCAGTAAATTCCGATATGCATCTGATCGACCGTGTTGCGGCCGATGACACTGGTATTGGCCGGAGCCTCGATCGCGATGCGCGGCAGCTTGGCTGCGGCCGTGACCAACGCGTCGAGTGACAGGTTGATGCCAGGCGCGATGATGCCGCCCTTGTAGGCGCCGGTATAGTCCGCAACATCGAAGGTAGCGGCCGTGCCGAAATCGATGATGATGAGATCACCGGGATGATTGGCGTGCGCGGCAATAATGTTGAGCGCTCGGTCGGCGCCGACGCTTTGGGGCTCTTCCACATCCAGCGCAATCGGCCAACCGTCGCGGCCGGCGACCAGCGGGGTGCAGCCGAAATATTTCTGCGAGAGCACTTCCAGATTGTGGAGGGCGCGCGGGACAACGGTGCCGATGACGACGCCGGTAACGACGCCGCGCTCATAGCCCTCAAGCGTCAGCAACTGGCTCAGCCAGACCGCATATTCGTCGGCGGTGCGGCGCGGATCGGTGGCGATGCGCCAGCGCGCCTTGACCTCGCGCCCTTCGACGAGCGCAAAGACGACGTTGGTGTTGCCGGCATCGATCGCGAGCAGCATGAGTTGGTCCTTCAGATCAGGAAGACGTCGCCGGCATGAATGACATGCCGCGACCCATCGGCCAAGCGCAGGATCAGTGCGCCATCGCCGGTCAGGCCGTCGAACAGACCTTCATGACGGGTTCCGTCGGGCAAGCGCGCGGTGAGTGCGGTGCCGCTCGGATGGGCGCGGTCGAGCCAGCGTTGGCGCACCGGCTCCAGCCCCTCGCCGCGCCAGCGTGAGAGCCAGCGCGCGAAGCTCTCCGCCAGCACGTCCGCGAAGGTCGCGACATTGACCGCAATCCCCTGCGCCGCAAGGCTGGTCGCCGGTCGATCGGGCAGCTCGGGATGGTGGGTCAGATTGACGCCAATGCCCACCACGACCGCATCCCCGGCGCGCTCGAGCAGCACGCCCGACAGCTTCGCGCCGTCGATCAGCAGATCGTTGGGCCATTTGATCGTCACCCCGCGTGGCAGAAACACGCGCACAGCCTCTTCCAGCGCTACGACCGTCATCAACGCCAATGTAGGCGCAGGCGGATCGGTTGGCCGCAAGCAGACGAGCGTGCTGCCGTAGAAATTGCCGGCCGGCGAGTCCCACGCCCTGCCCTGTCGTCCTTTGCCCGCCGTCTGGCGCTCGGCGCGCAGCCAGCTGCCCTCCGGGGCGCCCGCCACGGCGAGCGCAAGCATGTCGGCATTGGTCGAGCCCGTTTCCGGGATGGTGCGGATCAGAACAGAACCTGTGCTGCCGCCATCGACCATGCGCCCAGTGCCGGTATCAGCAGATAGCCGAGCGGCGAGACGAACACGGCGGCGGCGGCGATCAAACCGCCCTCGAGCGCGCTGCCGTCCCGGGCATATTCGGGTGCGGGCTCGTCGAAATACATCGTCTTGACGATCTTGAGATAATAATAGGCGCCAATGACCGACGCCGCGATACCGATCGCTGCCAGGGCGAACAGGTCGGCCTTTACCGCCGCCTCGAACACCGCGAACTTGGCCCAGAAGCCGAACAGCGGCGGGATGCCCGCGAGGCTGAACATGAAGATCGCGAGTGCTGCGGCCAGCGCCGGGCGGGTGCGGGACAGGCCCGACAGGCTGGCGATCGTCTCGACCGGCTGGCCATCCGCCCCCCGCATCTGGAGCACGACGATGAAGCTGCCCAGCGTCATGACGACATAGATCGTCATATAGGTCAGCACGCCGGCCACGCCCTCGGCAGTGCCGGCGGCAAGTCCGATCAGCGCGAAGCCGACATTGTTGATCGAGGAATAGGCGAGCAGCCGCTTGATATTGGTCTGCCCGATCGCCGCGACCGCGCCGAGCACGATCGAGGCGAGCGCGGCAAAGATCACGATCTGGCGCCAGTCGCTGGTCACCGGCCCCATCGCGTCGATCGCGACGCGCACCAAGAGCGCAACGGCCGCAACCTTGGGCGCGCTGGCGAAGAAGGTCGTGACCGGCGTCGGCGCACCTTCGTACACGTCGGGCGTCCACATGTGGAACGGCACCGCCGACATCTTGAACGCCAGCCCGGCGAAGACGAACACCAGGCCGAATAGCAGGCCGGTATTGCTGCCCGCCGCATAGGCCGCAGCGATATCGCCGAACACCGTGGTGCCGCTGAATCCGTACATTAGGCTGATACCGTAAAGCAGGATGCCCGACGCGAGCGAGCCGAGGATGAAGTATTTCAGGCCCGCTTCCGCCGAACGCTCGTCACGGCGCATGAAGCTCGCCAGCACATAGGCGGCAAGGCTCTGGAGCTCCAGGCCGACATAGAGCGTTAGCAGGTCGTTCGCCGACACCATCATCCCCATGCCCGCCGTCGCAAAGAGGATCAGGACTGGATATTCCGGGCGCAGATCCTCGCCGCTGGTCTTCGCGAAGAAGCGCGGGGCGATGACGATCGATACTGCCGCGGCGAAGAAGATCAGCACCTTGGCGAAAGCCGCGAACAGATCGGCGCGGTAGAGGCCGTCGAAGGCGGTGCCACCGGCCGAGGCCGGGCCGAGCAGCGCGATTCCGCCGCCGATCAGCACCGCGACCGAAACCCAGCTGATCGCGCGGGTCACGGCCTGACCGCCCCAGGCGGCGACCATCAGCAGCGCCAAACCGCCCAGCGAAAGGACGATCTCGGGCAGGACCATCGAAAGTTGTGCGGCGTAGTCCATCAGTGTGCCGCTCCGTGCTCGGCGGATTTATGCTCTTCGGCATGCGCGGCCTCGGCCGCTGCCGGATTGCCGGGGGTCGGCTGGCTATCACCCGCCGGACGTGCGCGCTCGATCCGGGCGAGCAGTGTCGCGACATCGGCGCGCATCGGGGCGAGGAAGCTCTCGGGGTACACGCCCATCCACAACACCACCGCCGCGATCGGCGCCAGCAGCGCCATTTCGCGCTTGCTGAGGTCCGGCATCGCCTTGACGTCGTCCTTGACGAGGTCGCCGAATACGACCCGACGATAGAGGTAGAGCATATAGCCCGCGCCCAGGATGATGCCGGTGGTCGCGATCAGCGTCGCCAGCGTCGAGACCTGATAGGTGCCCATCAGCGCCAGCAATTCGCCAACGAAGTTGCTGGTACCCGGAAGACCGATAGAGGCCATGGTGAACAGCATGAACAGGATCGCGTATTTGGGCATGTTGATCGCCAGGCCGCCATAGCGGTCAATCTCGCGGGTATGCAGGCGGTCGTAGATCACGCCGACACACAGGAACAGCGCGCCCGACACCAGGCCGTGACCCAGCATCACCATCATCGCGCCCTCGATCCCCTGCCGGTTGAAGGTGAACAGGCCGAGCGTCACGATCGCCATATGGGCGACGGACGAATAGGCGATCAGCTTCTTCATGTCGTTCTGCACCAGCGCGATCAGGCTGGTGACCACCACCGCGATGCAGGACAGGCCGAAGACGAGCCAGATCAGCTGCGCCGATGCTTCGGGGAACATCGGCAGGCTGAAGCGCAGGAAGCCATAGCCGCCGAGCTTCAGCAGCACGCCCGCCAGGATCACCGACCCTGCGGTCGGCGCCTGCACGTGCGCGTCGGGAAGCCAGGTGTGGACCGGCCACATCGGCATCTTGACCGCGAAGGAGGCGAAGAAGGCCAGCCACAGCCAGGTCTGCACCCCGTCAGGGAAGTCATATTCCATCAGTTCGGGGATGTAGGTCGTGCCTGCGGTGATGCTCATATACATCATCGCGATCAGCATCAGCAGCGAGCCGAGCAGCGTGTAGAGGAAGAATTTGTACGACGCGTAGATGCGGTTCGCCCCGCCCCAGATGCCGATGATCAGGAACATCGGGATCAGGCCGGCTTCGAAGAACATGTAGAACAGGAAGATATCCTGCGCCGCGAAGGTGCCGATCATCAGCACTTCGGTGATCAGGAACGCCGCCATATATTCGGGCACGCGCTTCTCGATCGCGGTCCAGCTGGCGCCGATGCAGATCGGCATCAGGAACACGCTGAGCAGGATCAGCAGCAGCGCGAACCCGTCGATGCCCAGCGCCCATGCGAAGCGGCCGAAGATCGGGGCATATTCGACGAACTGCCATTGCGGGCCGCCAATCTCGAAATTCGCCCACAGGACGCCGCCAAGGACGAGATCGACCAGCGTCGCGCCGAGCGCGATCCAGCGCGCCTGATTGGCACCGACGAACAGACAGGCCAGCGCCGCAACCAGCGGCACGATCAGCATGATGGAGAGAAGGCCGCTCATCGCGTGATCACCCAGGTAACGGCTGCGGTCAGGCCGATCAGCATGACGAACGCATAGCTATAGACATATCCCGACTGGAGCCTGCCCGAGAGGACGCTGCCGAATTTCACCGCCGCGGCGGAGCCGTTCGGGCCGAACCGGTCGATCAGCCCCTCGTCACCCCGCTTCCAGAACAGGCGGCCGAACCAGAAAGCGGGCTTCACGAACAGCACATTGTACAGCTCGTCGAAATACCATTTGTTCAGCAGGAACTTGTAGAGCAGCCCGAAGGTCGCGGTGAAGCGCGCGGGGATGGTCGGCTTCCAGATGTAGGCGACAAAGGCGCCGAACAGACCGAGCAGCATGACGATGGTCGCCGACAGTTTCACCCAATCCGGCACGTCGTGCATCGCATGGGCGAGATGCTCGTCGAACGCGACCGCGCCCTTCCAGAAGATTTCTCCCGCTTCGGGCTGGATGAAATAGTGGTTGAACGCGAAGCCCGCGAACACCGCGCCGATCGACAGGACGATCAGCGGGATCATCATCGGCAGCGGGCTTTCGTGCGGACGATAGCCGCCGGTGCCGTCCTGCACTTCATGCGCGCTCGCGCCATGGGTGTGCGGTTCGTGGCCCGCATCTTCCTGCGCAGGCGGGTTATCAGCATCCGCGACCGCATGGCCGTGCGCATCGTCGTGATGATGCGCGTCGTGGCCATGTGAATCGTGCAAAGCGTGCTGAATATGTTCCGACTGGGTCCAACGCGGCTTGCCCCAGAAGGTCAGGAACATCAGCCGCCACGAGTAGAAGCTGGTCAGCAGCGCGGCGAACACGCCGGTCCAGAAGGCCGCAACGCCTCCACCGCCAGCGGCATAGGCCGCCTCAAGAATCGCGTCCTTCGAGTGGAAGCCCGCAAACCCGGCATGGAACCAGTAGACGCCGACGCCGGTGATTGCGAGCGTGCCCGCCATCATCGTCCAGAAAGTGACCGGGATGTGCTTCCGCAGGCCGCCATAATAGCGCATGTCCTGCTCATGGTGCATCGCGTGGATCACCGAACCCGCGCCCAGGAACAGCAGGGCCTTGAAGAAGGCGTGGGTGAACAGGTGGAACATCGCCGCGCCGTACATGCCGACGCCCGCAGCGAAGAACATATAGCCGAGCTGCGAACAGGTCGAATAGGCGATGACGCGCTTGATGTCGGTCTGCGTCGTTCCAACGGTCGCCGCGAACAGGCAGGTCGCGGCGCCGACAAAAGTGACAAAACCGAGCGCGATCGGTGCCTGCTCGAACAGCGGCGACAGGCGGCACACCATGAACACGCCCGCGGTGACCATCGTCGCCGCATGGATCAGCGCCGACACCGGGGTCGGACCCTCCATCGCGTCCGGCAACCAGGTGTGCAGGCCGAGCTGCGCCGACTTGCCCATCGCGCCAACGAACAGCAGCAGGCACAGCACTGTCAGCGTGTCGACGCGATAGCCGAGGAAGCCGATCGTGCTGCCCGCATAGCCGGGCGCGGCTTCGAGGATGTCGGGGATCGAGATCGTCCCGAACACCAGGAACACGCCGAAAATGCCGAGCATAAAGCCGAGATCGCCGACGCGGTTGACCACAAACGCCTTGATCGCGGCGGCGTTGGCTGACGGCTTCTTGAACCAGAAACCGATGAGCAGATAGGACGCCAGGCCCACGCCTTCCCAGCCGAAGAACATCTGAAGCAGATTGTCGGCGGTCACCAGCATCAGCATGGCGAAGGTGAAGAGCGAGAGATACGCGAAGAAGCGCGGCTGGTCCGGATCCTCGTCCATATAGCCCCAGCTATAGAGGTGGACGAGCGCCGAAACGCTGGTGACCACGACGAGCATCACGGCAGTCAGGCTGTCGACACGCAGCGCCCAGCTGACGTCAAGGTCGCCCGAGCGCATCCATGTCAGCACCTGAATCACCTGCGGCTCGCTGGCACCGGTCATAAAGCCGATGAAGACCGGCCAGCTTAGCGCAGCAGCGATCAGCAGCGCCCCGGTGGTGGCGATCTTCGGGAAAGCGATCCCGAACGCGCGGTTGGAAAAGCCCGCGACGATCGCTGCCAGCAGCGGCAGGAAAACGATGAAATGGATCGAAGACATCAGCCCTTCATCCGATTGACGTCGTCGACCGAGATCGTGCCGCGGCCGCGGAAGTAGATGACGAGGATGGCGAGGCCGATCGCGGCCTCACCCGCCGCAACGGTCAGCACGAACATCGCGAACACCTGCCCCACCAGATCGCCGAGATAGGACGAGAAGGCGACGAGGTTGAGGTTCACGCTCAGCAGGATCAGTTCGATCGCCATCAGGATGACGATGATGTTCTTGCGGTTCATGAAGATGCCGAGCACCCCCATGGTGAACAGGATCGCGCTGACGACGAGGTAATGCGTGAGGCCGATCACAGTGCAACACTCCGAACAAGTTCGTCACCCCAGCGAACGCTGGGGTCTTGTGCGGCAGGCGCAGCCTTCAACATCTGGAGACCCCAGCTTTCGCTGGGGTGACGGCTGTTGTGGATCACAGCTCCACCCCCTGCCCGACGGGCTGATTGACGTTGCGGATGGCGTCCTTCTGACGCCGGTTGATCTGGCGCCAGACATTCTGGTTCTGGACGCCGCCGCGCTTGCGGTGGGTCAGCACGATCGCGCCGACCATGGCGACGAGCAGGATGAAGCCCGCCGCCTCGAACAGATAGAGATAGCGGCTGTAGAGCAGCAGCCCGATCGCCTCGACATTGGGGACCTGGCCCAGCGCGGTGTCGGTCGGAGCGATGCGGTTGGCAAGGTCGATCTTGCCTGCGCTCCAGGCGGCGACGCCGATGACGATCTCCGCCGCAAGCGCGATCGCGATGGCTAGGCCGAACAGCGCATAGCGCACGAACCCGGCGCGCAGCTCGGCAAAGTCGATGTCGAGCATCATCACGACGAACAGGAACAGCACCGCGACCGCGCCGACATAGACGATGACCAGCAGCATCGCGATGAACTCCGCCCCCGCCAGCACCATCAGGCCGGCGGCGTTGAAGAAGGCGAGGATCAGCCACAGCACCGAATGAACGGGATTGCGGGCGGTAATCGTCATCGCGGCGGAGAGGATCACCACCCCGGCGAAGAGATAGAAGGCGATTGCCTGGATCATGGCTTAGACTTTAGCCCCCAAACCCCGTTCGGGCTGAGCCTGTCGAAGCCCAGCCGCAGTCGCTGAAGATACCGCCCTTCGACAAGCTCAGGGCAAACGGAGGTGATTCCGAAATTCATGGCGCGCTTAACGATAGGGTGCATCGGCGGCAAGGTTCGCGGCGATCGCGCGTTCCCAGCGGTCGCCGTTCGCGAGCAGCTTTTCCTTGCTGTAGATCAGCTCCTCACGGGTTTCGGTCGCGAATTCGAAGTTCGGCCCCTCGACGATCGCATCGACCGGGCAAGCCTCGGCGCACAGGCCGCAATAGATGCACTTGGTCATGTCGATGTCGTAGCGGGTGGTACGGCGGCTGCCGTCCTCACGCGGCTCCGCCTCGATCGTGATCGCCAGCGCCGGGCAGATCGCCTCGCACAGCTTGCACGCGATGCAGCGCTCTTCGCCATTGGGATAACGGCGCAGCGCGTGCTCGCCGCGGAAGCGGGGCGAGATCGGGTTCTTCTCGTACGGATAGTTGATCGTCGCCTTGGGCTTGAAGAAATATTTCAGCGTGAGGGCATGCGCCTTCACGAATTCCCACAGGGTGAACGAACGGACGAGTTGGGCGACGCTCATTATTTCTGCTCTTTCAGCCATGGCAACATGGATGGGCTAAAACCGTTATACACCATGCACATTCCACCAAATTGGTCGCGTTCCATTTTCGATTGCGTGGGAATGAAAAAGACGGTCGATATCCAAATATCGCGATCACCTTCATACCACATCGCGAAGTGCACCTTTCGCGCATCCGCACTGGAAAGGTCTACGGTGACAAGTTTTTTCTTATCCCTTTCACTTACAGAAATCGCTGTCGGCGTAAGAGATCCAAAAACATTTGGAGTATTAAGCACCTCTACCGATCGGCCTTGGGCCCCTTCACCTTCAGCGACAGCGAGGTTTAATGTCAGAACCTGATTTTCGTCTTTCAGATTTTTCGCGCTGAAATCTTCGCTCGACCAGTAATGGCAAGAGAATAGCTTGCGCGGATCAATGTCCGCTTGGCCCGCAACCGCCGCGAGCGTGAGCGCGAGCATTGCGCTCACAGCCCCACCCGCTGAATCATCAGCCAGCCCGACACCGCGAACACGAAGAACAGCGACAGCGGCAGGAAGATCTTCCAGCCCAGGCGCATCAGCTGGTCGTAGCGGTAGCGCGGGACGGTCGCCTTGATCCACGAGAAGATGAAGAAGAAGACGAGGATCTTGATGAACAGCCAGATGATGCCCGGCACCGCATAGAGCGGCGCCCAGTCGATCGGGGGCAGGTAGCCGCCCCAGAACAGCACCGCGTTGAGCGTGCACATCAGGATCACGTTGGCATATTCGCCGAGCCAGTAGAGCGCGAACGCCATCGACGAATATTCGGTCTGATAGCCCGCGACCAGCTCGCTCTCCGCCTCGGTCAGGTCGAACGGCGCGCGCGCGGTTTCGGCGAGCGCGGAGATCAGGAACACCACCGCCATCGGGAACAGCAGCGGGTTGAAGCCGAACCCGTTGAAGATGCCGAGCACATGCCCCTGCTGCGCGTTGACGATGCCCGACAGGTTGAACGTCCCCGCCCAAAGCACCACCGCGATCAGCACGAAACCGATCGACACTTCATAACTGACCATCTGCGCCGCCGCGCGGATCGCCGAGTAGAAGGGGTATTTGGAGTTCGACGCCCAGCCGGCGAGGATCACGCCATACACGCCCAGCGACGACGCCGCGAGGATGTAGAGCAGGCCGACATTGATGTTCGACAGCACCACGCCCGCCTGGAACGGAATCACCGCCCACACGATCAGCGCGACGGTGAAGGTGATGATCGGCGCGAGCAGGAACAGCCCCTTGTTCGCGCTCGACGGGATGATGGTTTCCTGAAGGAAGACCTTCAGGCCGTCCGCGAACGACTGGAGCAGGCCGAGCGGGCCGACGACGTTGGGACCACGCCGCAGCGCGATCGCCGCCCAGATCTTGCGATCGGCATAGATGATCATGGCGACGGCCAGCATCAGCGGCAGCGCGATCAGCAGGATGCCCGCGATCGTCGCGACGAACCACGCCCATTCGAAGGACATGCCGAGGGATTGGAAGAAAGCGGTCACTCTGCAGCCCCCTGCGATTTCACATCGCGCCACTGGTCAATCCGCCAGAGCAGCGCAGCGCCGAACAACGGCCATGCCATGGCGAGGCACGCGTTACCGAACCCTACCAACAGCGAGAGCGGCTTCATTTCAGGATAGCTGCCCATCGCCCCAGCCTCCCCGAATAGCGGGAATGCTGCTGCCAATGTCGCTACGAATGCGATCAGCGCGACGACGAACAGGATCACCGATGCGGAGCGCATCGACCAGAGATACGGGCTCATTCCGCTGCCTCCGCGAAATCCTTGCCGTGGACCAGTTCCGCCGAGCAGCGCTGCATCGTCGGCGATGCGCGGCAGATGGCGTTGGTGAGGTAGAAGTCGGCGATCGGATACGCGACCTCCCCTTCCCCCTTGGCGTCCAGCGCGGGCGGGTTCCAGTCGAAGCTGGCGAGCCCTTCGCTACCCAGCGCCGGCACTTCGGCGGCCATCGCCGCGCGCAGTTCACCAAAGCTGTCGAACGGGAGCGTCTTGCCCATCACTTCGGACAGCGCGCGCAGGATCGTCCAGTCCTCACGCGCGTCGCCGGGGGCCGAAACTGCCTTCTCGCTGCGCTGGACCCGGCCTTCCAGATTGACATAGGTGCCATGCTTTTCGGCGTAGCTCGCGCCTGGCAGGATCACGTCCGCCGCATGCGCACCCTTATCGCCATGATGGCCGATATAGACGTTGAAGCTGTTGGCGAAGGTGGCGAAATCCACTTCGTCCGCACCGAGGAAGAAGGTCAGCTTCGGCTCTGCCGCAACGATGTCGGCAATGCCGCCCTTCGACGCAAAGCCCAGCATCAGCCCGCCCATGCGGCTCGCCGCCATGTGCAGCACGTTGAAGCCGTTCCAGCCCTCACGCACCAGATCGAGCGACTTGGCCAGCGCCAGTGCCGCGCCATGCCCGTTCTTGAGCGCCGCACCGCCGACGATGACCATCGGGCGCTTGGCATCCTTGAACGCATCCGCCGCCGCCTGCGGCAGCTTGCCGAGCAGGCCGAGGTCGTTGCCGAGCCAGGTGGTCTTGTAGGTCAGGTCGGTTTCCGGCCCGATCGCGAAGACCTTGGCGCCCTTCTTGATCGCCTTGCGCACGCGGGTGTTCACCAGCGGCGCTTCCCAGCGCAGGTTCGTGCCGACGAGCAGGATCACGTCCGCCGTCTCGACGCCCGCGATGGTGGTGTTGAAATTCACCGCCGACAGCGACGACGTGTCATACGCCATGCCGGTCTGGCGCCCTTCGAGCAGGGTCGAGCCGAACGACTGGACCAGCTTCTTGGCGGCAAAGATCGTCTCGCAATCGAGCAGGTCGCCATGGATCGCGGCGACCTTGTCCCCTGCGCCCTTGGCCGCGACGGCGATGGCGGCGAACGCCTCGTCCCAGGTCGATTCGACCAGCTTGCCGTCCTTGCGGACATAAGGCTTGTCGAGCCGACGGAAGCTGAGGCCGTCGACATGGTGGCGCGTCTTGTCGTGCGCCCATTCCTCGTTCACGTCTTCGTTGATGCGCGGCAGCACGCGCAGCACGCCGCGCCCGCGGCTGTCGATGCGGATGTTGGTGCCGACCGCGTCCATCACGTCGATCGCGAGCGTCTTCTTGAGCTCCCACGGACGCGCCTCGAACGCATAGGGCTTCGAGGTCAGCGCGCCGACCGGGCACAGGTCGACGACATTGCCCGACAGTTCGGACGTCACCGCCTGTTCGAGATAGCTGGTGATCTGCATATTCTCGCCGCGATAGATCGCGCCGATTTCCTCCACGCCCGCAACCTCTTCGGCGAAGCGGACGCAACGGGTGCACTGGATGCAGCGGGTCATCACCGTCTTGACGATGGGACCCATATATTTCTCGGTCACCGCACGCTTGTTCTCGGTGTAGCGGCTGTGCCCGCGACCATAGGCGATCGACTGGTCCTGCAGGTCGCACTCGCCGCCCTGATCGCAGATCGGGCAGTCGAGCGGGTGGTTGATCAGCAGGAACTCCATCACGCCTTCGCGCGCGGCCTTCACCATCGCGCTGTCGGTGCGGACCTCCTGATTGTCGGCGGCGGGCAGCGCACATGACGCTTGAGGCTTGGGGGGCCCGGGCTTCACCTCGACCAGACACATGCGGCAATTGCCGGCGATGCTGAGCCGCTCGTGATAGCAGAAACGCGGAATCTCCTTGCCCGCCGCCTCACACGCCTGAAGGACGGTGGCGCCAGCGGGGACTTCGACTTCGATCCCGTCAACGGTCAGTTTCGGCATTACGACGCAACCTTGTCGCTCGGATCATGGATCCGGTGAAAATAGGCCTCGGCGAAGCTCGCGCGAAGCGTAACGAGATTGGCACGAACCGTCGCGCCGTTAATGAGGCAGGTGCCGAGCACTTGGGCCAGCGCTTGGAAGGCGACCGTTTCCTCTTTCGATGTCGGCTTGGTCCGCAATAACTCCAGCACGGGCACCGGCTGAGTCTCGACCAGACACGTCGCCATCGTATCGACAGACGCCGACCGCCCGGTCATCGCGTACCAGGGGCGATCATAACCTTCGGCCATCGGCAACGCCACTGGGGGGGCGGCCTTTTTGTCGAGGAAGCCGTCCTTACGGAGCGATGCTTCGGCGACCGACCCACGCTGGAGAGCCCGGCTGGATGCGACGGCGAAAATGTCGGTCCAGGCATCCGCGAATCCCACATAGTCGCAATCGACCATGCGAAAGACCTCTTGCGCCGCCTTTTCCTCCTCGATCGGGTCGAGCGTCCTCAGCCAGCGTCGTACCGCGCGATCGCGCTTGAACACGATGCAACTGGCAAGCTTATGCTGCGCCCGGATCGCCTCGTCGATCGGCCCCTTCTCACCGGGTTGCGTCCGGCTTCCCAGCCGCGAACCCGTCGGCGGGTCCTGCGCCGCAGCTGCCGCGGCTGCCGTGGCTGCCGTGGCTGCCGCCATCGAGGCAGCGGAGATCGCGACGACAAGCGCCCGCGATGCACCGGTGCGCAGGCAGCTGCCAGCGCGCCGACGCGCGTCCAGATAGTTGGATCGGATCCAGACCAGTGCTCGCATCAACCCGGCCCAGCTCCGGCACCGACCGCTCCGTTACGATGCAGATACAACCCCTCGGCCATCAAGCCGCGGAGCAATTCGCGATCGAAGCCCAGTTTCGCGCCCTTGGGCGTGCAGCCGGCGATGGCGGGCATCACCTTGCGCAGCGCCTCGCGCTCGGCGTTCGAATTCAGATCGGCGCGTACCAGCATGTCGGCTCCCACTGGGTCGCGCATCGCGGCGCAGCGGGTGACATCGTAGCTCGCCAGCTTCTCGTCGCCACTCCCCTGGAACGCGGCGTGTTCGCCCTCCGGCGCAGCGGGTGCGGCGGAATATTCGGCGAGATACAGCTGCTCGGCCAGCGCGCCACGCAGCGACGCCGCCTTCATCTTCAGCTTGCCGCCGTCGCCCGCGGGGCCGCGCAGGCACGCGCTGCGCTCCTTCGCCATGCGGCGCATCGCCGCGTCGGCCTCCTTGCCTTCCGGTGCCATCGCCAGGAAGGCGCGAGCCTCCGCCTTGTCGCCCCGCACCACGCAGGCGGCGAATTGCTGCATGATGCGATAGGTGCGCGGATCGGTCGATTGCGCGGCGGGCGGGGCCGAAAGCGCGATGGCGAGTGCGAGAATCATCATCGGGTCTCCGTCAGGCCGGCCAAAGATCGGGGATCAGGCTGATCACGTCGCGATACAGCGCGCGGGCGATGCCGTCGCGCAGCTCCGTCCGGCTGGCGGTAAAGGCCGCACCCGCATCGACGCAACCCGGGACGAGCGGCAGGACGACATCCATCGCCTTCGCCTCGCTCTTCGTGCCCTTACGCGCCCGCACCAGCCGCACGGCGGCGTGCAGATCGCGTGCGACGACGCAGCGGCCGACCGCATCGGCGGCAGGCCAACCCGAAGTCTCACGCCGCAGCCCCTCTGCCTTCGCCTGGGTCAGCGAGGCGGCGGGCAGCGCGCGGAAGGGATATTTGGCATAGTCGGTGCGCAGCAGTTGCGACGACATGTCGGCGAGCAGCACGTCGAGCCCGGCACCATCGGTCGCAGCGCCGCACGCCGTCAGCACCGGCCGCGCGCGTTCGAGCGCAGGCTGGAACTCGGGCGAACCCGGCGCCGCCTTCATCAGGGCGCGCGTGGCGTCCCCGCCGCGTGCGAGTACGCAACCGGCGGGATCAGCCGGAGACGCCGCGAGCGCCATCGATGCCAATATGAGCAACATCATGAGTTGGTCTCCCCTGCCGATCGATACAGCGCTTCCGCCAGCAACCCGGTCAGCACCGGACGCGACACCGCGAACTGCTGACCGGCTCCAAGACAGTTCGCCATCCGGTCATTCATAGCCTGAAATGCGTCGAGCGACGCTTTACTCCCTGCGGGCGACAACACCACAAGGCGCGCTTCGTTCGAAGCCGAGCGCGTAACGCAGTTCGCAAACCGATATGCGGCGGCAAACCACTGCTGACGTGCCAATGGAGCACCAGTGCCATCCACCGATACGGGAGGAGCCTCACTGATACCAGGATCACGCGTCGCGAACTGCGCCCGATACAATGCAACGAACAGCGCGCCTCTCAGCGGCGGCACGCCGGTCTGACCGATTGGAACCGCGCCTGTTCGACGCTGTGGCTCGCACCGATGCTTCAACAGCGCGGCTATCGCCTGATCGGAACGCTTCAGGTTGAGGATTTGCGAAGCTGCGACGACATCTGTCGTTCGCTTCTGACGCAGACATTCGAAAACGCCGACCAAATACTCCTGAGCACGATCATCCGCCAAAGGTTGCGCGTCCTCGACCTTGCCGACAGCCCCACGCGGCGGAAGTTCTGGCAGGGTCGTACTGTCGAGCGGAGGAGGCGACGGCATAAAGTCGCCCGGCTCCTGCGCCATCGCGGCCAGAGATATCAAGGCGATCGAAAGGATCACTCGGCCGCTTCCTGCATCGGTTCCAGTCCGCCGCCTTGCTTCTCAAGGATGCGTCGCTCCATCTCCGGGCGGAAATGCTTGATCAGGCCCTGAATCGGCCAGGCCGCTGCGTCGCCGAGCGCGCAGATGGTGTGGCCTTCGACCTGCTTGGTGACGTTGTAGAGCGTGTCGATCTCGCTGATGTCCGCGTCGCCGGTGCGCATCCGCTCCATCACGCGCCACATCCAGCCGGTGCCCTCGCGGCACGGGGTGCACTGGCCGCAGCTTTCATGCTTGTAGAAATAGCTGATGCGGCTGATCGCGCCGACGATGTCGGTGGACTTGTCCATCACGATCACGGCAGCGGTGCCGAGGCCCGAGCCGAGCGACTTGAGCCCATCGAAATCCATCGGCGCGTCCATGATCTCCGCCGCCGGGACGAGGGGGACAGACGAGCCGCCGGGGATCACCGCGAGGAGGTTGTCCCAGCCGCCGCGGATGCCGCCGCAGTGCTTTTCGATCAGCTCGCGGAACGGGATCGACATGCTCTCCTCGACCACGCACGGCTTTTCGACATGGCCGCTGATCTGGAAGAGCTTGGTGCCCTTGTTGTTCTCACGGCCGAAGCTCGCGAACCATTCGGGCGAGCGGCGCAGGATCGTCGGCGCGACCGCGATCGATTCGACGTTGTTGACCGTGGTCGGGCAGCCATAAAGGCCCGCACCCGCCGGAAAGGGGGGCTTGAGCCGCGGCTGCCCCTTCTTGCCCTCCAGGCTCTCGATCATCGCGGTCTCTTCGCCGCAGATGTACGCGCCGGCACCGCGGTGGCAGAAGACGTCGAAATCATAGCCCGAGCCGCAGGCATTCTTGCCCAGCAGGCCCTTGGCGTAGGCCTCCTCGATCGCCGCGAACAGCGTCTGCGCCTCGCGGATATATTCGCCGCGAATGTAGATGTACGCCGCCCGTGCGCGCATCGCGAAGCCAGCGACCAGCGCGCCTTCGAGCAACAGATGCGGGTCGTGGCGGATGATCTCGCGGTCCTTACACGATCCGGGCTCGGATTCGTCGGCGTTGATCACCAGGAAGCTCGGCCGCTCGGGTGTCGGGTTCTTGGGCATGAACGACCATTTCATGCCGGTCGGGAACCCCGCCCCGCCGCGCCCGCGCAGGCCCGACGCCTTGATCTTCTCGATGATCGTGTCGGGGCCGAGGTCGAGCAGCGCCTTGGTGTTGTCCCACGCGCCGCGCGCAATCGCAGCGTCGAGGTTCCATGGCTGATAGCCGTAGAGGTTGGTGAAGATGCGGTCCTTGTCAGCGAGCATGACGGACTCCGCAGGAAGCCATCACCCCAGCGAAAGCTGGGGTCTGGTGCGGCAAGCGCGCAGTTTGAAACTGGGAGACCCCAGCTTTCGCTGGGGTAACGGAAATACGGGTCACTTCGGGCCCCCGATACGCTTGTTATCCTTGACCGCGAGATAGATCGCGACGCCCGCGCCGATGACGAGCAGCGGGACGAACAGCTTCGCGGCGAGCTTCAGCGCCCAGATCGCGACGACGATGCCACCGATGATGGCGAGGATCGTGAAGATCGTGTTCTTGCTCATGCCTTGTGCTCCGGATCAGAGGCGGTGGACTCACTCGACGGCAACAGGCGCATCGCGCCGAACAGGATCGCGAGGATCAGCCACACGATCCAATTCCCGCCCTGCACGAACTTCAGGATCGCGAGCAGGAGGAAGATGATGCCGATGACGGGCAGGCTTTTGCGGACGGGTTCAGGCATCACCATTCCCCCCGATAGTCGTGGTTCTCGGACACCATCGCGGTCAGCGTCGTCGGCCCGCCCAGCGGCTCGACGGTGTGACGGCCCGGCTCCTGCGTCCCCGCCTTGGGGCTCTCGCCCCGCGCCAGCGCATCGAGGATCGCGGCGGTGCGATCATAGTCGAGGTCTTCGAAATTATCGTCGTTGATCTGGACCATCGGCGCCGACGCGCAATTGCCCATGCACTCGACCTCGGTCAGCGTGAACAGCCCGTCAGGCGTCGTCTTGCCCCTGGCCATGCCGCGATTCTTGCACGCGGCGAACACCTCATCCGATCCGCGCAGCCAGCACGGCGTCGTGCCGCACACCTGCACATGATATTTGCCGACCGGATGCAGGTTGAACATGGTGTAGAAGGTCGCGACCTCGAGCACGCGGATCACCGCCAGGTCGAGTTCGCGCGCGACGAATTCGATCACCGGGATCGGCAGCCACCCCTGCGTATCCGTCTCCGCCCCGACCTGACGCTGCGCCAGGTCGAGATAGGGGATGGTGCAGCTCATCTGCCGCCCCTCGGGATAGCGCGCGCGGATGGTCGCGGCCTTGGCGGCATTCTCTGCCGTCCAGGCGAAATTGCCCCAGCGTGCGCGGAGTTCAGGAGTGTCTTCGATTGCTTGTGCGTCAGCCATTATTCACCGCTTCCAAGCTTTCTTCGCGAATTAACTTCTCATCGATCGATCGGATCAGTTCGTTCATTGCTCTAAATTCACTAGCCATATCGAGGAACTCTGGTCGAGAATTGTCTCGGCCCTCACGGCCGATCAATTTTGAAAATCCCTCACTAAAATAGAGCTCTTTAAAACGCTCTCCAAAAAAACTCAGAACGTCACGCGCTTCAAATGCCCCCGCCCTATAAAACGCATAGATGCTCTCAAATATTATGGCGTAGTCCCTCAATGCAACAAGTTGCTCTTCCCCGATTTTTGTGAAATCCGCGCCTTTCATAATGAGAACCCTAATTGAAGCATAGCGCTCCAAGTTCTCATTTATATCGTGTATGAACTCTGCCCGCCCGATCTTGATTGCGCGCCGCTGCTGGAAGATAAGCACGATAAGGGATCCCGCAGCCGCCACGGCGGTAACTAACGCTGCGATCACCGCGACACTCGACGCGCTCACCGGTCACACTCCCCGAACACGATATCCATCGCGCCAAGGATCGCCGTCGTGTCCGCCAGCATGTGCCCGCGCGACATGAAGTCCATTGCCTGGAGATGACTGAACGCGGTCGGGCGGATCTTGCAGCGATAGGGTTTGTTCGACCCGTCGCTAACCATGTAGATGCCAAACTCGCCCTTGGGGCTTTCGGTCGCGACATAGACTTCGCCCGCGGGGACGTGGAAGCCCTCGGTATAGAGTTTGAAATGATGGATCAGCGCTTCCATCGACTGCTTCATCTCGGCGCGCTTGGGCGGCACCACCTTGCGATCGAGCGAGGCGATCGGGCCGCCGGGCATCTCGTTCAGGCACTGTTTCATGATGCGCGCGGACTGATAGACTTCCTCGACGCGGACCATAAAGCGGTCATAGCAGTCGCCGCGCGTGCCGACCGGGATTTCGAAATCCATGCGGTCATACACGTCATAGGGCTGCGACTTGCGCAGGTCCCACGGGATGCCGGCGGCGCGGATCATCGGGCCGGAAAAGCCCCATTTCACCGCGTCGTCGCGGCTGACGATCGCGATGTCGACATTGCGCTGCTTGAAGATGCGGTTTTCCGCGACCAGGCTGATCGCGTCGCCGAACAGCTGCGGCAGGCGCGTGTCGAGCCAGTCGCCGATATCGGTCAGCAACTTGAGCGGCACATCCTGATGCACGCCGCCGGGACGCAGGTAATTATGGTGCATCCGCGCGCCGGACATGCGCTCGAAAAAGTTGAGGCAATCCTCGCGCAGCTCGAACATCCACAGGTTCGGCGTCATCGCGCCGACGTCCATGACGTGCGCGCCGAGGTTGAGCATGTGGTTGCAGATGCGGGTCAGCTCGGCGAAGAACACACGCAGATACTGCGCGCGCACCGGAACCTCCAGGTCGAGCAGCTTCTCCACCGCGAGCACGAAGCTGTGCTCCATCGCCAGCGGCGAGCAATAATCGAGGCGGTCCATATAGGGAAGCGCCTGAGTGTAAGTCTTGTATTCGATCAGCTTTTCGGTGCCGCGATGGAGCAGGCCGACATGCGGGTCGATCCGCTCGATGATCTCGCCGTCCAGCTCCATGACAAGGCGCAGCACGCCGTGCGCCGCGGGATGTTGGGGGCCGAAGTTGATCGTATAGTTGGCAATTTCGGTGTCGCCCACGCTGGGATCGCTCGCATCGGTGCGCCCGGCGATTTCTTCGAGATAGTCAGCCATTACGCTTCACCCTCCCCCTTCGGCTTGCGCGGGGCGCGGGGCTTGCGGGGCTTTTTCGCATCGGCCTGGGGCACGTCGGGATTGGCGGGCTCGGGCCCAGCCTCCGGCGTCGCCTTGCCGATACCGGTATCCTCGACGCTCTCGGTCGTCTTGGGCTTGCGGACGCGCGCCTTGACGGGTTTTACCGAGTCATCGGCTTCCTTGACCTCTTCGGCGCTCGCCGGCGTCGGGGCACCCTTTGCCTCGGGAACGGCGGGCTTTTCCTCAGCCTTGGGCGCAGGGGCCGGAGCGGGCGCTGGCGCCGGGGCCGGAGCCGCCTTCTCGTCGCCCGGCAGCACATATTGCGCGCCTTCCCACGGGCTCATGAAATCGAAATTGCGGAAATCCTGCGCCAGCTGAACCGGCTCATAGACGACGCGCTTGTCGGCTTCAGAATAGCGCAGCTCGACGAACCCGGAGAGCGGGAAATCCTTGCGCTGCGGATGCCCGCGAAAGCCGTAATCGGTGAGGATGCGACGCAGGTCCTCATTCCCCTCGAACAGTACCCCGTACATGTCGTACACCTCGCGCTCGAGCCAGCCGGCGACCGGCCAGATCGACGTTACCGACGGCACCGGCTGCACCTCGTCCGTGGTCACGCGCACGCGGATGCGGTGGTTGCGGGTATAGCTGAGCAGCATGTAGCAGACGTCGAACCGCTCGGCCCGCTCGGGATAATCGACCCCGGCGATCTCCATCAGCGCCTGATATTGCAGCATAGCGCCATCGCGCAGCGCGATCATCGCCTCCGGCAAACGCGCACGATCGACGGTCAGATTGACCTCGCCGACCAGATCGGTCGCCTCGACCAGCATGTCGCCGAGCGCCGCCTGCGCCGCCGCGATCACGCCGTCATTGGCGGCATATTTGGGAGCCGGGGCCTTCACCGGGTCACCGTGCCGATGCGGCGGATCTTCCGCTGGAGCTGCATCACGCCGTAGAGCAGCGCCTCGGCGGTCGGCGGGCACCCCGGGACATAGATGTCGACCGGCACGATCCGGTCGCACCCGCGCACGACGCTGTAGCTATAATGGTAATAGCCGCCGCCATTGGCGCAGCTGCCCATCGAGATGACGTATTTCGGCTCCGACATCTGGTCGTAGACGCGGCGGAGCGCCGGGGCCATCTTGTTACACAGCGTGCCGGCAACGATCATCACGTCGCTCTGACGCGGGGACGCGCGCGGGGCGGCACCGAACCGCTCCATGTCGTAGCGCGGCATGTTCACATGGATCATCTCGACCGCGCAGCAGGCAAGGCCGAAGGTCATCCACCACAGCGAGCCGGTGCGCGCCCACTGGAACAACTCCTCGGTCGAGGTGACGAGGAAGCCCTTGTCACCCAGCTCACCGTTGAGGTCGTTGAAGAACTGCTGGTCCGGCTGGACAACGGCACCCGCGCCAGGCGCCGCCATCGGCTGCCCCTGCGCATTCAGGATCGGAGAAGTCTGGTTCACGATACTCATTCCCAATCCAGCGCGCCGACCTTCCACGCATAGGCGAGGCCAAGGCCGAGTTCGGCGATGAAGATCATCATGCTGATCCACGCGGCCCATCCAAGGTCGAACACCGTGACGGCCCAGGGGAAGAGGAAGGCAGCCTCAAGATCGAAGATGATGAACAGGATCGCGACGAGGTAGAAGCGCACGTCAAACTGGCTGCGCGAATCCTCGAACGCGGGAAAGCCGCATTCATATTCGGTGAGCTTTTCCGGCGTCGGCTGATGCGCGCCGGTGAAGCGGGCCGCGATCATGGGCAGGAAGACAAAGGCGCTCGACAGCACCAGCGCCACCCCCAGGAACAGCAGGATCGGCAGATATTCGATAAGGTCGACCAAGACGGCCCCTCGCGGTTGCGGAATCTAGGGGTCGCTTTAGGCCGATGGCTGGGGGGCATCAAGGGCGGAAACCCTTGAGAATCACTCGCAACAAATAGCGCTTGAGTCATGCGTTCGGCCGATTGCCGACGGCGATCCGCCCCACTAACCTCATGCTTGATTCACACGGGGGATTTCATTGATGCTACGCACTTTCGCGCTCGCCGCGGCCCTGGCCCTAACGACGGTTGCCACAGCATCACCGGCAATCGCCCAGAACGTCACCGCCGACGCCAAGGTGATTTCCGCGATCCTGCGCGAGCAGAATTTCTGGGCGACGATCGAGGCGGACAAGCAGGGCGATCCGCTGATCCAGGCCACGTTCGAGCAGGGGACCAAGTTCAGGATCTATTTCTACGGGTGCGAGAAGAATGCGAACTGCACCTCGATCCAGTTTGTCGCCGCCTTCACCGACACCAAGGCGGGCGCGGCCGAGATGGTCAAATGGAACACCGAATACCGCTTCGCCCGCGCCTATCTCGATTCGGATGGCGACGCCGTGCTCGAGATGGACCTGAATCTGGACGAAGGCGGGATCAGCAAGGCACTGTTCGTCGATCACCTCGACCTATGGGACGCAATCCTGGGCCACTATAGCGACCTGCTGTATCCGGAAGAAACGAAAGACCCCGCGCCCGCAAAGATCTGACGTCGGCGCTACGGGACTAGCGCAGCGAACTCGCAAGCAGCTTGTGCAGCTTCGAATGCAGCCCGTCGTTCGCGGCGAGGATCTCGCCCTTGGCCTGCGCATTGTCGGTGCCGCGGAAATCGGTGACGAAGCCGCCCGATTCCTTGACCAGCAGGATGCCCGCCGCGGTATCCCACGGCTTGAGACCGCTTTCCCAGAAGCCGTCATAGCGCCCCGCCGCCACCCAGGCGAGGTCGAGCGCAGCCGATCCGAAGCGACGGATGCCGACAACTTCGGGCGCGATCGCGCCGAAGATGCGGCTCCATTCCGCGAAATTTCCATGGCCAAGAAACGGGATGCCGGTTGCGATCAGCGCATCGGCGAGGTCGCGGCGCGAAGAGACGCGCAGCCGCTGGTCCTGTACCCAGGCGCCGCGGCCCTTTTCGGCCCAGAAGCTCTCATCGGTCAGCGGCTGATAGACATAGCCATGGGTGATCTCGGGCTTGCCCTGGCTGCCGTGCGGGTCCTCGACGGCGATCGACATGCAGAAATGCGGAATGCCGTGAAGGAAGTTGGTGGTGCCGTCGAGCGGATCGATGATCCAGCGCGGCTTGTCCGGATCGCCCGCAATCTGCCCGCGCTCCTCGACCAGGAACCCCCAATCGGGCCGCGCCTTGCGCAGTTCCTCGATCAGCGTGTCCTCGGCGCGCTTGTCGGCCATCGACACGAAGTCGGCCGGCCCCTTGCGGCTGACCTGCAGCTGCTGGACCTCGTTGAAATCGCGCCGCAGCCGCGGCCCCGCCTTGCGCGCGGCACGCTCGATGACGGTGATGAGGCCGGAATGGGAAACCATATTTTTCTTTCTAGCCCTCTCCCCTCCGGGGAGAGGGTTGGGAGAGGGGCAATCACGAAGGCGGGGCCAGTTTTTCAGCCCCCTCTCCCCGACCCTCTCCCCGCAAGCGGGGAGAGGGAGAGCATCAATCTGCGCGCTTGACGTAGGTCTGCTCGTACACATCGACGACGATGCGGGTGCCCGCGCCGATATGTGGCGGAACCATGATGCGCACGCCATTGTCGAGGATCGCGGGCTTGTAGCTGGACGAGGCGGTCTGCCCCTTCACCACTGCGTCGGCCTCGACAATCGTCGCTTCGATCGTGTCGGGCAGCTGGACGCTGATCGCTTCCTCGTCATACAGCTCCATCACCACATCCATGCCGTCTTGGAGGAACGCGGCGGCGTCGCCCAGCAGATCGCGGGGGAGCGTGGTCTGATCATAGGTTTCCTTGTCCATGAAGACGAGCATGTCGCCCTCGGGATAGAGAAACTGGAAATCCTTGGTATCGAGACGAATGCGCTCGACCGTCTCGGCAGAGCGGAAGCGGACGTTGTTCTTGCGGCCGTCGCGCAGGTTCTTCATCTCGACCTGCATATAGGCGCCGCCCTTGCCCGGCTGGGTGTGCTGGATTTTCACCGCGCGCCAGATGCCGCCTTCATATTCGATGATGTTGCCGGGACGGATGTCCACGCCGCTGATCTTCATGGGGATCGCCTATCAGTGCTGAGAAAGAACAGGCGGCGCCCTTAGCGGGCTGCGCGCGATCCGGCAAGCAGCGGATACGGGTCGACCGGAGTACCCTGATGCCAGCGCTCGCCGGACGACATCCGCGCGACCCCGAAATGCAGGTGATAATTCCCCGGCCCGGCATTGCCGGTGTCGCCGACATAGCCAAGCGAGTCGCCCGCGCGGAGATCCCGCCCCTCGGCGATGCCCGGCGCATAGCCCGCGAGATGCGCGTAATAATAGATCCACGCCCCATCGACCGAGCGCTGATAGAGGGTGATCCCGCCCCCACCGTGCGAATAGAACAGCTTCTCGACCCGGCCGTCTGCTGCGGCGATCACCGGTGCGTTGGCGGGGGCGATGATGTCCAATCCCTGATGGGTGCGCATTCCGCCTCCGCGTGGCTCGCCCCAGTTGCGACGTAGTGCCCCGCGATCCACCCCGGCTACGGGCACGATCAACCGCGCAGCGGAGGCCGTGGCCACGGGGGTCGCGACAGGAGGGGGTTTCAGGGTCGGCTGGGCGGCGGCGGTGTTCGGCTCAACCACCCGGATCGTCGCGAGGAGAAAGGCAAGCGCCGCGACCGCGCAGCCCGCCAATGTCCACAGCGCGATTCGCAGCGTGTTCATTCCTGAAAGATCACCGGCGTTCCCGGCGCCACCATCAGCGCCAGCCGGGCCGCATCCCAGTTGGTCAGGCGGACACAGCCATGACTTTCGCTCCGACCGATATTCTGCGGCTCCGGCGTGCCATGGATGCCATAATGTTCCTTGCTGAGGTCGATCCAGACCACCCCGACCGGGCTGTTGGGGCCAGGGGGAAGCAGCGCATCGGGCTTCCTGTCGCTGACGTCCCAGAATAGCTTGGGATTGTAATGAAATTCGGGATTGGTCGCGACGCCATTCACCTTCCACCCGCCGATCGGCAGGGGATCGCGCTTGCTTCCTACCGTGACGTTGAACTGGGCGGCCAGTTTTCCGTCCTGCCCGAACACGCGCAGCACCTTGTCCGACTTGTCGACCACCACCCGGTTCGCCTTGGGCTGCACCGCGTTGACGTTCAGATCGGTCAGCGTCTTGCGCCATTCAGGCTTCAGATCGGCGGGATAAGCGCGCGATGCGGGCAGCGCATTGGGGAATTCTACCGGGACGCCTGGTGCCAACCGCGTGTCGGGGCTGTTCAGTTCGATCAGCACTTCGGGCGTAGTGTGGAACATCTCCGCCAGCTTCTCCAGCGCGCTGCGATATCCCATGGTCTTGAGCTTCGCCTGAGCCTGCACATCCTTGGGCCAGGGCCGGACAAACGGTCCGGACAGCGCGTCGGCGGTGAGACGCAGCGTGCGGGTCGGGCGGATCGCGCGATGCGGATGCAACGCCTGCAACGTCCGCGTATCGACCTTGCCGGTGACGGGAAGGCCCCGCGAAAGCTGAAATCCTTTCAGAGCGGAGGTGAGTCCGGCACCTTCGCGTCCGTCCAGCGGCCCGGGGGGAAAGCCAAGATGGTCCAGGATGACCTGAACATGGAGAATGTCGTTGCTGAGCGCCGGTTGCTTTGCCCCCTCCTTCTGCGAATCGGGCGCCTGCGCCTGCCCCGGCGCGATCATTCCCGCGGCCAGTATCGCTGCTCCAACCCAACCCACCACACTGCCACGCACACGCACTCTCCGCTTTGGTACAGAGGGACAACGAGCCAATGCGCTCACGGGTTGCGCGGTCAATACCGATCGCGCAACCGTGTCACCGTCGCAGCAGGGTGGTCCGCGGTGATCGGAACCCCATCCTCGCCGCATTCCTCCTCGATCGCGTGGCGGATTTTCTCGATCTCCGTATCGCTGCGATGCTCGATCCCAATGAATTCGTTGCGCGCCTCGGCGACGGCCCGGATTAGTTCGTCCAGTTTAGCCTGCATTGCTGCGGCATCGCGATTCTGCGAATTCTGGATCAGGAAAACCATCAGGAAGGTCACAATGGTGGTCGAGGTATTCACCACCAGTTGCCAGGTGTCGGAATAACCGAACAGCGGACCCGTGACGCCCCAGATCAGAATGGCGGCGAACGCGAGCACGAATGCCACCGGTTGCCCGACAAAAGCGGAGATGCGTCCTGCCACGATCGTGAATAGCCGATCCAGCACCGCCCGATCCCTACCCGCTCCTGGCCAGGACGCCGTGAAACCGTCGCACCGCTTCGGCCTCGTCATCGGACCAGATGCTGCCGCTTATCGCCAGGAAATCCGCGCCCGCGGCGACCAGTTCGGCAGCATTGGCCGGGGTGATCCCGCCGATCGCGACACAGGGGATTTCGAACACCGTCGTCCACCATGACAGGATCGCCGGGTCGGGAAGGTGATGCGTTTCCTTGGTCGCGGTCGGGAAAAAGGCGCCGAACGCGACATAATCTGCGCCCGCCTCACCCGCTTCCATCGCAAGATGGCGGCTGTCGTGACAGGTGACGCCGATCTGCGCTGCGGGGCCAAGCACAGCGCGGGCTTCGCGGGGATCACCATCGCCCTGCCCCAGATGCACGCCATCGGCGCCCAGCCGTTTGGCGAGGCTGATGCTGTCGTTGACGATGAACGCCACCTCGCGGTCGGCACAAATGCGCTGAAGCGGCTCGGCGAGCCGGGCCGCTTCATGCTGGTCGACGTCCTTGACCCGGAACTGGAAGGCGGCGACTGGTCCTGCATCAAGGGCGCGGGCCAGCCGGTCAGGAAAATCGCCTCCCATCGCGAGCGGCGAGATCAGATACAGTTGGCAGGGCGGCCGCTTGTCGTCGCGCTTGAACTGCGCGGCGAATTCGGGGCCGAGCGGGGGCAGGTCCTCTTCATCCATGCCGCGCTGATAGGACGGCTCGCGGCGAACGGGAAGCTTCTGCGTGCGCGACCTCAGCGCATCCCCGCCAGTATCTCCGCCTGTCGGGTCGCCACCGCGTCGAGCCGGATGCGCGTATCGCGCAACTGATTGATCAGCGGCTGGAGTTGGGGCAGCGTTACCGCTCCACCGGTCAGCCGCTTCGACGTGGCCCGCATTGCGCCCGCATAGCTGCGCGCGATGGCAAAGGATTCGCGATACAGGCTCTCCATCGCTACCGATTTGTCGAGCATCGCCCGCGCGCTCACGCCTTCGGCATCCGCGCCCAATTCGCTCCGCAGCGTCATCGCCGCGGCCTGACTCGCATCCACCGATGCAAGGCCGCGATCGATCACACCATCCATCTCCTCGGCCAGTTTAGCGAGATCGGTCGCAAGCGTGGCGTCGGGCTGCCCGCGCACCATGCGCTCGGTCGTCGTGAACAACCGCATCCCCGATCGATAGAAAATCTGGTCGAACATCAGCGAATGGCGCGCTGGGTCACCCGCTTCCATCGTCGCGACGAAGGCGCCGGTCATCGCCGCCTGCGCTCGAAACAGGGTGCGCGCCGAACCGAGCATCTTCATGACTGCCGCGTCTCCGGCCTCGGGATCCTTGCTGCCGATCGCGCGGATAAGCGGTCGGAAACTTGTCACGAGTTCCGTGACTTGATCGAGCATCCGGACCATTTCGGCGTGGACCCGCGCCGGTTGAGCCTCCGCGTCGAGTTCGATCCGTTCGAATCGAAACTCCGGCATCGCCGTCAGTCGTACCTTCGCTGCCGCAACCGCCCGCTCGGCGTCGTCCAAAAACGGGAGGAATTGCGCCTCGGCTGCGGCTGGCGTAGGTCGCGCCACCGCCGTCTGCCAAGCCGGTCCCAACTCCCGCAGCGCTCTCAGCGCGGGTTCGATCGCGCCGTCGAGTTCGAGCAGCCATTTGCCATAGGCGATCAGCTCGGCATGAGTAGCCTCGGCCTCGCCCCCGCCACCTTCAGGTGCGACGCTCTTCTCGTCGCCGCGATCTGCAGCCGCCGCCGACAGGGGCAGCGCCAGCAGGCACAGCCCTAGGATCAACTTCTTCAGCACGAGATCCCCGACTCGTCAATTCACGCGATACCCTGTTGCGTATGCTGTCGAAGGTCGAGCGAAATCTCAGGCCGTAACGGCGACCTTGTCGGTCGAGGCGCAGTGAATGTCGTCGATCGCCCGGGCAAGCGAAGCATCGAATTCGGCGTCGCTCATGCCGTGGCGCAGATCTTCGAGCAGGGCGCGGCTGAAGCTCGCGATCATGCCGCGGTTCTTCGCAAGCTCCGCGCAAGCCTCGGGACGCTTGTAGCCGCCGGAGAGCGCGACGACGCGCAGCACCTTCGGGTGGTCGACGAGCGGATCAAACAGGCCCGGAGTCGCGGGGATTGACAGCTTGAGCATGACCTGCTGCCCCTCGGGCAGTTCATCGAGCGCCTTGAGGATCTCGTCGCGCAGGATCGCATCGGCCTCGGCGCGTTCGGGCGACTTGATGTTCACCTCGGGCTCGATGATCGGCATCATGCCGTGACTGAGCACCTGAACCCCCACCTCGAACTGCTGCTTCACCACAGCGGCGATGCCGTCGCGGTTGGCGAGATTAACGACCGAACGTTCCTTGGTGCCGAAGACGCCCAGCGCCTTCGCCCTGGTCAGCAGCGCGTCGAGATCGGGCATCGGCTTCATCAACTGGACGCCGCTCGCCTCGTCCTCCAGCCCTTTGTCGATCTTGATGAACGGGACGACGCCGCGCTCGATCAGCGCCTGGGGCGTTGGCTTGCCGTCGACTTGTCCGTCCATCGTGCGTTCGAACAGGATCGCGCCGATCACCTTTTCGCCGGTGAAACAGGGCGAGGTGATGATGCGGCTGCGCATCTGGTGGATGAGGCCGAACATCTCCTCGTCAGTCGCCCAAGCATCGTCCGAGACACCATAGCCAGCGAGCGCCTTGGGGGTCGAACCGCCGGACTGGTCGAGTGCGGCGATGAAGCCGTTTCCGGCGGCGATCTTGGCGGTCATCTCGGCGGTGTTCATGGCTGACATCCCTGTTCCGACAGTTTGTTGCGCGGCCTATTGCAGTGCGGAAAGGCGCTGAAAAGCCTGACAACGCTGGCCAATCCGGCGAAAAAACGACGCGGCCAAGATTGACGATGGCAGGAGATTGGAAGAACCTCGGGACCAGGGGGACATATGACCATAAGACGCGATATCATCCTTCGCCTATTGGGGCTTCCACTCGCCTTGCTGTCGATCAGTGCTGCGCCATTGAAGGAGCCTGTGGTCGATCAGCCCGCCCCACCGTTTGAACTGACTCTGATCGACGGTACCAAGGTCGATCTCTCCGGGCTGCGCGGCCAGGTGGTCGTCATCAATTTCTGGGCGACCTGGTGCGTTCCGTGCAAACGCGAACTCCCGTTGCTCGACACCTATTACCGGCTGCAGAAAAAGAACGGACTGCGCGTCTTTGCGGTTACGACCGAGACGTCGCTCCCGCTCAGGAAGCTGAAGCCGGTCTTCGCGGTGATGACGATCGAGTCGGCGCGGCGGATCAAGGGGCCCTATGGTCCGATCAAAAATGCCGTTCCCAGCAATTTCGTGATCGATCGCGCCGGCCGGCTTCGGTACGCCAAGGCCGGATCGTTCGACCTCGACGATCTCAACCGCATCCTCATTCCGCTGCTGAACGAGCCCGCGCCGACCTCCTGACCGATCAGGCGGAGAGCGCGGCCACGCCCGGCAGCTCCTTGCCCTCCATCCATTCGAGGAACGCGCCACCGGCGGTCGAGACGAAGGTCATGTCGCCCGATACCCCGGCCTGGTTGAGCGCGGCGACGGTGTCCCCGCCGCCGGCGACCGAGACCAGCGAGCCTTCCTTGGTCAGCGCCGCGACGGTATGGGCGAGCGCCATGGTGGCGGTGTCGAACGGCTTGGTCTCGAACGCGCCGAGCGGGCCGTTCCACACAAGCGTGCGGCAATTCTTGAGCACGTCCGCCAGCGCCTCGCTCGCCGCCGGGCCGATGTCGAGGATCATCTCGTCGGCGGCGACTTCATGGACGTTGCAGGTGCGCAGGGACAGCGGGTTGGCGGCGAATTCCTTCGACACCACCACGTCATAGGGCAGGTGGATCGTGCAGTTCGCCTTTTCGGCGGCCTCGAAGATCTCCTCGGCAGTGCCGGTCAGCTCATGCTCGCACAGCGACTTGCCGACATTCACGCCGCGTGCGGCGAGAAAGGTGTTGGCCATGCCGCCGCCGATGATCAGGTGATCGACCTTGCCGACCATCGCCTTGAGCACATCGAGCTTGGTAGAGACCTTGGCCCCGCCGACGACTGCGGCGACGGGATGGTCGGGATTGCCCAGCGCCTTGTCGAGTGCGTCGAGTTCGGCCTCCATCTGGCGTCCGGCAAAGGCAGGGAGACGGTGGGCCAGTCCCTCGGTCGAGGCATGGGCGCGGTGCGCGGCGGAGAAGGCGTCGTTGACATAGAGGTCACCGAGCGCGGCGAAGCGGTCGATCGTCGCGGGATCGTTCTTTTCCTCACCGCCGAAGAAGCGGGTGTTTTCGAGCAGGCCGATATCGCCGGGCTGGAGCGTCGCCACCGACTCGGTGTCGCCCTCCCAGTCGATATAGCGGACCTCACGACCGAGGACCTGGCTGAACGGGCGGGCAAGCTGCGCGGTCGAATGCTCGGGGCTCGGCACCTTGGGACGGCCGAAATGGGCGAGGATCAGGACGATCGCGCCCCTGTCGGCCAGTTCGGCGACAGTCTGTACCGCGGCGCGGAAGCGGTTGTCGTCGGTGACGGCGCCGTCGGCCATCGGCACGTTCAGATCCTCGCGCACCAGAACGCGCTTGCCGGCGATGTCGCCCATATCGTCGAGGGTCTTCAAAGTTCGCGTCATTGTTCGATCCTGATTGGGTCACCCACGGCGATCTCGCCGGGCCGGATGACCATGGTGAGCACGCCGCCGCGCCAGTCGGGCGTCAGCGCGGCGCGGAGTCCTTCGGCGAGCGCTTCCATCCGCTCGCAGGGATTGGTTTCGTCGCGCACCTCGAGCACGACATCGGCGCCGATGTGCAGCCGGGCGCCGACGATCTGGGGCAGGTCCAGCCCCTCGACCAGCAAATTGGCGCGGCGCTGTTCCCACGGGATCGAATGGCCGATCTCGGCCATCGCGGCGTCCCAGTCGCCTGCTTCCATCAGGCTGACCTGGCGCTTGTACGGCTTGCCCTTCATCGCGCCGCGAAAGTCGCCGGCGATGCCGCCTTCGAGCGTTACGCGGACGTGGTCGATCGTCTCCATCGGGCCTTTGGAGAAGGCATGGCGGGCGATGCCTGCGATGCGGCCGGTCATGTGATCTCCCCGGTTGAGCGGGTAGTGAGATACCCGTTCCGGACAAGTCGGACGTTTTTGCGCATGTGTAAGGGCGTGTCCGGCTGATAGCCGAAGGTGCCGGTCGTGGTCGGAAAGGCGCGTGGGCTGTTCATCCCTTAATCCTAGCGCAGGCGGACGCCTGTAGGAAAGCCGGTCAGACCTCCCCCTTCGTCATTCCCGCGAAAGCGGGAATCCATCTCCTCGCCGCTCCGCCATGGCGACAGTGCGGGAGTTGGGCCCCCGCTTTCGCGGGGGTGACGACTTATGGGATTGGCTCAGCCCAGCTTCGCCATGACGCCGGCGGTGTCGACCATGCGGTTGGAGAAGCCCCATTCATTGTCGTACCAGCTGACCACGCGGACCAGCTTGCCGTCGATCACGGCGGTCTCGAGGCTGTCGATGGTCGAGGACGCAGGGGTGTGGACGATGTCGATCGAGACCAAAGGCTCGTCGGTATAGTCGAGCACGCCCTTGAGCGGACCGCTTTCCGACGCGGCCTTGAGGATCGAATTGACCTCTTCCTTGGTCGTGTCGCGCTTCGGCGTGAAGGTCAGGTCGATCAGCGAGCCGTCGGGCACGGGCACGCGCACCGATGAACCGTCGAGCTTGCCCTTGAGCTCGGGCAGCACCTCACCCACCGCGCGCGCGGCGCCGGTGGTGGTCGGGATCATGCTCATCGCCGCAGCGCGGGCGCGGCGCATGTCGCCATGAATCTGGTCGAGGATCTTCTGGTCGTTGGTATAGGCGTGGATCGTGGTCATCAGGCCACGTTCGATCCCGATGCTGTCGTTCAGCACCTTGGCGACGGGCGCGAGGCAGTTGGTGGTGCACGACGCGTTCGAGACGATCGTGTGCCCGGCCTCGAGCTTGTCATGGTTGACGCCATAGACGACGGTCAGGTCGACATTCTTGCCCGGCGCCGAGATCAGCACCTTCTTCGCGCCCGCATCGATATGCTTCTGCGCGCTTTCGCGATCGGTGAAGAAGCCGGTGCATTCGAGCACGAGATCGACGCCATTGGCGGCGTGGGGCAGGTTCGCGGGATCGCGCTCCTTGGTCACCTTGATGCGCTTGCCGTCGATGACGAGATCGTCGCCATCGGCGGAGACGTCACCGGGGTAGCGGCCATGGACGCTGTCGCGGCTGAACAGCCAGGCATTCGACTTGGCATCGGCCAGATCGTTGATCGTCACCAGTTCCAGCCCGCTGTCGGGACGCTCCAGGATGGCGCGCGCCACCAAGCGTCCGATGCGTCCGAACCCGTTGATCGCAACCTTCGTCATCAGTGTCTCCTAGGCGTTTAGCTGTTCGATGATCTGCGGGACGATCGCGTCGGCGGTCAGCCCGAAATGCTTGTAGAGATCCTCCGCCGGGCCCGACGCGCCGAAGCTGTCGAGGCCGAAGCGCAGGCCGTCGAGGCCGGTATAGCGTTCCCAGCCGAGCGTCGTGCCGGCCTCGATCGAGACCTTGAGGACGTTCGCGGGCAGCAGGTCGGCACGATAGGCGGCGTCCTGTGCATCGAAGCGTTCCCAGCTGGGCATGGAGACGACATCGGCACCGATGCCCTGTGCTTCAAGGGCATCGCGCACCTGTACCGCGATCTCGACTTCCGAGCCGGTCGCGACCAGCACGACGCGGCGCGCGGCGCCGGCCAAGCGCAGGCGATATGCGCCCTTGGCACACAGATTCTCCGACGCCTCGGTGCGCAGCTGGGGCAGGTTCTGGCGGGTCAGCGCGAGCAGCGACGGGCCGTCGGCGCGTTCCAGCGACAGCGCCCAGCATTCGGCGGTTTCGACCGCGTCGCACGGGCGATAGACGTCGAGTCCGGGGATCAGGCGCAGGCTGGTGACATGCTCGACCGGCTGGTGGGTCGGGCCGTCTTCGCCGAGGCCGATGCTGTCATGCGTCATCACATAGACGACGCGCGCCTGCTGCAGCGCCGACAGGCGGATCGCGGGGCGGCAATAATCGGAGAAGACGAGGAAGGTGCCGCCATAGGGGATCACGCCCCCGTGCAGCGCCATGCCGTTCATCGCCGCGGCCATGCCGAATTCGCGGATACCGTAATAGACGTAGCGGCCGCCATAATTGTCGGCGGTGAGCGCGCCCAGATCCTTGGTCAGCGTGTTGTTCGAGCCGGTGAGGTCGGCCGAACCGCCGATCGTGCCGGGGAGCGCGGCGTTGATCGCCTCCAGCGCCATTTCCGACGATTTGCGCGTCGCAACCTTGACGGGATTGGCGATCAGATTGGCGATATAGGCGTCGAGGAAGCCGGGGGTCACCGTGTCGAGCGCCTTGAACTGATCAGCGACCGGGGCGAAGCGGGCTTCCCAGGCGGTGCGGACGTCGCGGCCCTTGCCGCCGACGGCGCTCCACGCGTCGCGAATGTCCTGCGGGATCTCGAACGGGGCGTGCGGCCAGCCCAGCGCTTCGCGCGCGGCGGCGACCTCGTCCTTGCCCAGCGGCGAGCCATGGACCTTGCTGGTCCCGCCCTTGTTCGGGGCGCCCTTGCCGATCACGGTCTTGCAGCGGATCAGCGAGGGACGCGGATCGGCCAGCGCTGCGTCGATCGCCGCCTTGATGCTCGCCTCGTCATGCCCGTCGCACGCGGCGACGTGCCAGCCGGTGGCGGTGTAGCGCGCGGGGATGTCCTCGCTCGACGAGAGCGACACCTTGCCGTCGATGGTGATGTCGTTGTCGTCCCACAGCACGATCATGCGGCCGAGCTTGAGGTGCCCGGCAAGCCCGATCGCCTCATGGTTGATGCCCTCCATCAGGCAGCCATCGCCCGCGATCACCCAGGTGCGGTGATCGACGACATCGTCGCCGAAGCGCGCGTTGAGGTGGCGTTCGGCGATCGCCATGCCGACGGCCATCGCCAGCCCCTGACCCAGCGGGCCGGTGGTGCATTCGACGCCAGGAAGCTCGAAATTCTCGGGGTGGCCGGCGCACGGGCTGCCGACCTGGCGAAACGCCTTGATATCCTCGAGCGTCGGGCGGGCATAGCCGGTGAGGTGCAGCAGCGAATAGATCAGCATCGAGCCGTGGCCGGCCGACAGCACGAAGCGGTCGCGGTCGGCCCAGTGCGGATCGCTGGGATCGAATTTGAGATAGTCGCCGAACAGGACGGTGGCGACATCGGCCATGCCCATCGGCATGCCGGGATGCCCCGAATTGGCGGCCTCGACCGCGTCCATCGAGAGGGCGCGGATGGCGTTCGCGCGGTCGCTGAAAGAAACGGTCACGGCAGGTCCCCTTTCGGGCCTGTGCGCTGCGATCGAAATCCCGCCACGGCCCGGCGAATCGAATGTGGCGTGCCAATGGGGCGCGCTGGCGCGCACGTCAACCGGGCGGGGTTGCAGGTCGGGTAAAGCCACCCTATCCCCCCGCCATGGCGGATGCGGCACCTTCCGCGCTCGACCGGATCGAGCGCGCGCTTACGCGGATCGAGGCAGCGGCGGCGCGCCGTGCCTTTGATGCCGAACGGCTGGAACACAAACATGCGGCGCTGCGCGGCAAGGTCGAGGAGGCGATTGCCGCGCTCGATTCGCTGATCGCGCAGGAAGACACGGACTGATGGGCCAGGTGACACTGACGGTCGCGGGACGCAGCCACAGCATCGCCTGTCGCGACGGCGAGGAGCTGCATCTCGAACGGCTCGGCGCGCTGCTCGAACGCCATTCCGAGACCGCGGTGCGCGCGTCGGGCGGGCTGAGCGGGGAGCGGACGATGTTCTTTCTGGCGCTGATCCTGGCCGACCTGCTCGACGAGGCGGAGCGCAATCCGCCGGGCGGGGTGTCGCCGGTGCTGCTCGACAATTTGGCGGACCGGCTGGAGGCGGTGGCGGCGACGCTGGAGCAATAACGAAAATTGCGCAGTTCTTGTTATTGGGCTATATGCCCGGTGAGGAGAACGCACATGAATGTATCGATCGGTGAACGCTGGGAAGGCTTTGTCACGGATATCGTCAAATCGGGCCGCTATGGGTCGGCGAGCGAGGTCGTGCGCGAAGGATTAAGGCTGGTCGAGGAGCGCGAGTCGAGGCTCGCCGCGCTGCGCGATACGCTGAATGCGTCGATCGAACGGGGCGGCCAACATAGTCCCGACGATGTTCGTCAATCCGTCGAGGCGGCGCTGGATGAGTGGGAAACCAATCGCGCGGGCCGCTAGATGCGGCAGCTGACCTATACGAGCGCGGCCCGGCAGAATCTGCTGGAGATCGCTTTGGGCATCGCCGAACGCAGCGGTAGTCGAGAGACCGGAAACGCTTTCGTGGCCAAGTTGGAAGCGCGTTGCGAAAGGTTGGCCGCGTTACCTGGGTTCCTCGGCACTATGCGACCCGAATTACGCCACGGCATTCGGTCGATCGTTTACAATAACTATCTGATCTTTTTTCATTATGTCGGTGAGAGGATCGAGGTGGTCAATGTCCTGCCCGGACGCCGCAATCTAGACCTGCTGTTTCAGGTCGACGACCCTGAACCCCATTGATCCATCGGCACCGCGCGCCTAGATTGAGGACGGCGGGTACTGCCCGGTGCGAGCTTTAGCGATTATCCCTGAGGCGATTCATCATCCATGGGGGCTGTCCCTGCTCAGACCCTGGTCTGTAGCACATGGTCCCCACCTGACGTAAACGGCGTCAGAGGATATTCAAGCAACGGCCCATGGTGGTCCCGCCAACGAATTTTGTCAGCGAGGCTGAAGCGGCACCGGCCCGCAACCGCTTCGCACAATGCGAAGCGGATATGGCTGACGACAAACGGACCCTGCGCGCCCGGATGCGCGCGCTGCGCGACGAGTTCGCGATGACGATCGGCGGCACGATCGAGCCGCCGCCCGCCCTGCTGGCGCGCTTCCGACCGGGCGTGACCGTCTCGACCTATGTCCCCCTGGGCAGCGAAGCCGATCCCACTGCGATCGCTTGGGCGGCGCGCGAGGCGGGGTGCACCATCGTCCTCCCGCACGTGACAAGCCGCGAATCGCCGGTCCGTTTCTTCGCCTGGGAGCCCGACCATGCCCTGATCGATGGGCCGCTCGGCCTGCGCCAGCCCGCCGATGACGGGCCGGAAAGCGACCCCGACATCGTGCTCACCCCCCTGCTCGCCTTTGACGATGCGTTGAACCGGCTCGGCCAGGGTGCCGGCCATTATGACCGGGTGTTCGAGCGGCTGCCCGATGCCTGGCGGATCGGAATCGCCTGGTCGGTCCAGCGTGTCGAAGGGCTGGCGACCGATCCCTGGGACGTGCCGCTGCACGGCGTCGTCACCGAAGCGGGTGCGATCGGCGAGGCTGCGGAATGACCCCCTCCTGGCGCAAGCCCGTCGGCGCGTTCGCGATCATCGCGCTGATCGTCATCTGGTGCGTCGCGGTGGCGAGCCTTTCAGCCATCGTCGGCGAGTGGCCGGTGCTCGTTCAGCTCGTCTTTTACGTCGTTGCGGGGATCGTCTGGATTTTCCCGCTCAAGCCGTTGCTGCGCTGGATGGAGACCGGCCGCTGGTGGTTGCCGCGCGACTGACACGCTTCGCACACCGCTCCGACCTCGGCCCGGAGCGCCACGCACTACGGGCCCCGAACCCCGAGCGGGGGTCGAGGCCCGCCAGGATCAGGAGTCGACCCGAACCTGCCGCTTGAGGCACTCGAAATAGCGATTATCGGCTGCGTCGCCGCACGCGCTGTCGCCATTGCAGGCGGCGATTTCCATCGTGTGGATCGCTTCGCACTGGCCGTAGAACGCGCTCGCGGAGGTGGTTCCCACGGCCAGGCTTCCGAACGCTGCCAATGCCAGAATAGCCATCTTCTTCATTGCGTGTCTCCTCGTCCCGAAAAAGCTCGGGAACGAGAGACAAACAAGTCAGGCGAAGACAGTCAATTTGGGTAAGGCCCATAACCGAGCAGATTTCGGGATCGGCATTACAGGTACGGGACCCCGTAGTAGGCGTAGACTTCCTGCCCATAAGCGCGGTCGTAACTCGGCTCGCCGCCTTCATTGTCGTAATAGGGTGCGTTTTCGAGCTTTTCCTTGCTCAGCGCGACCACATAGCCGCCCTTGTCCGGATCATAGGTCAGCGCCTTCCACGGCACCGGATAATGGCGGTGGCCAAGGCCGAACAGGCCGCCGAACGCCATCACGGCATATTCGGCATGGCCCGATACCTTGTCGACCATGAAGCGCTCGACCGAACCCAGCTTCTCGCCTGACGGGTCATAGACGGTCGTGCCTTCGACCCGGTCGGAGGCGATCAGGGGGTTGGGGCTGTCCACTGTCGTGTTCATCGCATCTCTCCTTATTTGGGGTGATAGCTGGTCAACGCATGAGCGCCGCGCTTGTGCCGAACCGGATCGGGCCGTAGCAGTTGAGACCATGCGTATTCTGTCCCTCGCAGCCTTGCTGCTCGCCACCGCCGCCCCTGCCCCGCTGCTCGCCCAGCAGGCCAAGGTCGCTCCGATCCTCACCTCGCCCGAGGCCAGGGACGCATGGACCTATGCCCGACCGGCCGAGGCGCGGGTGACCCATGTCGACCTCGACCTGAATGTCGATTTCGAGACGAAGACGATCGACGGCACCGCGACACTCGACGTGCTCGCCGCGAAGGGTGTCAGGGAGATCGTGCTCGACACGCTCGACCTCGACATCAAGAGCGTGAGCGATCAGGCTTACCGGCCGCTGCCCTTTACGGTTGGCAAGAAGGACCCGCAGCTCGGCAGCCCGCTGACGATCCAGCTGAACGGTGCGCAGAAGGTCCGCATCCGCTATGTTTCCGCGCCGGGCGCGCGTGCGCTGCAATGGCTGACGCCCGAGCAGACGCTGGGCAAGAAGATGCCGTTCCTGTTCAGCCAGGGGCAGGCGATCAACAACCGCAGCTGGATCCCGACGCAGGACAGCCCGGGCATCCGCCAGACCTGGTCGGCGGCAATCACCGTGCCGGACGGCTTCGTGCCGGTGATGAGCGCGCAGAAGGTGGGGCCGGCGGAGGGCGAACTCGTTCCGCATTACCGGCGCACCTTCCGCTTCGCGATGGAGAACCCGGTTCCGCCCTATCTGATCGCGATCGCGGTCGGTGATCTCAAATTCAAGGAAACCGGCCCGCGCAGCGGGGTGTGGGCCGAGGCGGGAATGCTCGACGCGGCGGCGGAGGAATTCGCCGATGTCGAAAAGATGATCGATGCGGCGCAGGCGCTGTACGGCCCCTATCGCTGGGGCCGGTACGACATGCTGGTGCTGCCCCCGTCCTTCCCGTTCGGGGGGATGGAGAACCCCAATCTGACCTTCTTCACCCCGACGATCATCACCGGCGACAAGTCGAACACCGACGTGCTCGCGCACGAGCTGGCGCATAGCTGGTCGGGCAATCTGGTCACCAACGCGACCTGGGCGGACAGCTGGCTCAACGAGGGGTTCACCACCTATTTCGAGAACCGGATCATGGAGGCGCTGTACGGCAAGGAGCGCGCCGCGATCTATGCCGACCTCGATTATGCCGGGATGGTGCGCGACGTGAAAAACGCGGGCGGCGACACCGCGCCCGCGACGCGGCTGCACGGCGATCTGGGCGGTAGCGCGGGGCAGCTGGATTATCTCAAGGGCAGCACCTTCCTGCGCACCATCGAATATGCCGTCGGACGCGAACGCTGGGACGCCTATCTGCGCGGTTATTTCGACCGCCATGCCTTTCAGCCGCAGACCAGCGCGGGGTTCCTGGCGGACCTGCGCACGCACCTTATCAAGGGCGACACCCAGGAAGGTCGGGCGCTGGAGGCGAAGCTTCAGCTCGATCGCTGGGTGTTCGAGCCGGGTATCCCGGCGAACGCGGTCCATGTGAAGTCGGACACGCTGGCCAAGGTCGATGCGCAGCTTGCGGCCTTCAATGCGGGCGGCCCGGCATCGGCGATCGACACGGCAGGCTGGCAGACCCAGCAGTGGAAGCGGCTGCTCGACAATCTGCCGCGCCAGCAGAGCGCGGCGCGGCTTGCCGAATTCGATGCGGCGCTGGGGCTGACCCGGTCGAAGAGCGCCTATGTCCAGTCGGCCTGGTTCGATCTGGCCATCGCCAACCGTTACGAACCCGTCATCCCGGCGGTGGAGGGCTATCTGACCCGCGTCGGCCGCAATCTGCTGGTGACTCCGCTCTATCGCGGGCTGAAGGCGCAGGGTGAATGGGGCGAGCCGATCGCTCGGCGGATCTTTGCGAAGGCGAAGCCGGGATATCATCCGGTGACGGTCGGCGCGGTAACGCGGATATTGGAGGCGAAGTAACCTGCGCTTCTGCGAAAGCAGGAGCCCAGTGCCGCATAGGGAAGCGCGTGGAACCCTGGGCTCCTGCTTTCGCAGGAGAACCGGTTAGAGCGCGCGCTTGCCCCTGGTCCGTCCGGTCAGGTGAAAGCCGAAGCAGCGGTCGCAGCGATAGGGGCGCAACGCGATATCGGCGGCGCGCGCGGCCGCGACCGCCTCCCCTTCATCCGCAAATCGCCGTTTGCGGCGGCAGACGCTCAGCCGCGTAGTGCGTGCCACGCCAGCCACAGCCACGCGGCGATCAGCGCGGTGCCGCCGATCGGGGTGATCGCGCCGAGCCAGCGCGGCGCGCCGAGCGCCATCAGATAGAGGCTGCCGGCAAAGATCGCCGCGCCCGCGACGAAAAGCCAGCCCGGCCCCTTCGCGCCCATCTGCACCGCGACGAGGGCCGCAACCGCATGAATCAGCTGATAAGTGCCGCCCGTGCGCAGCCATTCGGCGGCCTTGCCCTCGGCGCCATGCGCGCCGAACGCACCCGCGCCGACCGCGATGGCACCCGACAGGGCGGCAGCAGCGAGCAGAACGTTCATCCGCACTCGCTCCCGGTTGCAGGCTTGCCCTCAAGCGGTTCCGGCTTCGGCTTTTCGCGGCCTGCGGAGAAGCCCAGTTCGGGCTGGCCGATGATCGTTTCGCGCGCGGCGATCAGGCTGCCCGCTTCATGCTGGATGCGCAGCCGCTCCTTGTCGCGGCGGCGGTAAAGATCCTCGGTGCGATCGATCTCTTCCAGGTCCACGCCGACCGCCTCCATCGCGCGGCGCGACATGAGGATCGCGGATTCGAGCACTTCGCGGACGACCCCGGTGGCCGGCGATCCCTTGAGCTTGAGGAGCGCGCGGCGATCATAGGCGCGCACGAAGATAGCAGCGCGCGGAAAGGCTTCATGCACCGCCTCGACCAGCTCGGGCTCGATCTTGTCGCCGTCGAGGCAGAACAGGATCAGTTCGGCATCGCCCGCGCCCGCCTGCCGCAGCATGTCGATGCGGGTGCCATCGCCATAATAGACCTTGGCGCCGAACTGCCCCGCCACATCGATCATCTCGATATCGGTGTCGATCAGCGTGACGGCGATGCCCTGGGCGTTGAGCATCTGGCCAACCGTCTGGCCGAACCGGCCATAGCCGATGATCAGCGCGCTCGACCCGTCGGCCACCGGCCCGTCGCGCTCGCCCGGCGCCGCCACCGAGTCGGCACGGAACCGCTTGGTGAACATCATCAGGAACGGCGTGGTCGCCATCGAGATGGTGACGACCGCGCTGAAAACGCTCACCGCCTCCGGGGCGATCAGCAGCGCGTTCTGCGCCTGGGCGAACAGCACGAAACCGAACTCGCCGCCCTGGCTGAGCAGCAGACCGAGGCCCAGTGCCTGTCGCCAGCCCTCGCGAAACGCCATGGCGAGGCCCATGATGACGATGGTCTTGGTCGCGATCAGCGCCACCGCCATGCCGAGCACGAAGAGCGGGCGCTCGGCGATGGCGCTCAGGTCCAGCATCATGCCGACCGAGAGGAAGAACAGGCCGAGAAGGATCGAGCGGAACGGCTCGATATCCGCCTCCAGCTCGTGCCGGTACGGGCTGTCGGCCAGCATCACGCCCGCGATGAACGCACCCAGCGCGGTGGACAGGCCGAGCGACTGCATCAGCGCGGCGCTCGCCACCACGGTGAACAGCCCGGCGAAGACGAACAACTCGCGCTCGCCCCAATTGCCGATCAGCTTGAACAGCGGGCGCAGCACATAGCGCCCGGCCAGCACCAGCCCGACGATCGCCGCGACCGTGTAGATGGCGAGCAGCCAGCCCGGAGGCCCCTCCGCATCCGCCGGATTGCGGCTGAGGATCGCGATGATCGTGATGAGCGGGACGATCGAGATGTCCTGAAAGAGCAGGGTCGAAAAGGCACGCTCGCCGAACGGGGTGCGCAACCGCCCGGCGCTTTGCAGCATCGGGAGCACCTGCGCGGTTGAGGAGAGCGCAAGCGGCAGGCCGAGCGCGAGCGCCGCCGAGACCGAGAAATTCGCGCCGAAGCCGATCACGACGCTGAGCGCGAGCCCGCACAACACGACCTGAAGCAGGCCGAAGCCGAAAATGTCGCGCTTCATCCGCCACAATCGCGACGGGCTGAGTTCCAGGCCGACGAGGAACAGCAGCAGGGCGATGCCGAATTCGGCGATGCCCATCTTGGTTTCGGCTTCGCCGACTAGGTTGAGCAACTGCGGGCCGACCAGCGCGCCCGCGACCAGATAGCCCAGCGTGGCGCCCAGCCCCATCCGGCGGAAGATGAGAACGAACAGCAGCGCGAAGCCGAGCAGCGGCGCGCCCTCCGCGACGAAGCTGTGGGCGGCGCTGTGTTCCATCAGGCGGCGTCCTCATGCCGGGCGAGCGCCTGCGCCACCGCTTCCGCCACCGCCTCGAAGGCGAGGCGGATCGAGGGATGGCGGGCGCTGTGCGGGAGTGCGGGGGCGAAAATATCGAGTTCGGGCCAGTCAGGCGGGGCGTCGCGCTCCCCCGCCAGCCAGGCGGCGAGAGCGTCGCGGGCGGCGGCGAGTTCCGCCAGCGAACGCCCGACCGCATGTGCGCCCATCAGCGACGCCGATGCCTGGCCCAGCGCGCAGGCGCGGACCTGCATCCCGAGCGCGGACACCCGCCCGGCCTGGTCGAGCGCGACATCCACCGTCACGCGGCTGCCGCACACGGGTGAACGCTTCTCGGCGCTTGCCATCGGATCGGGCAGCCGTTCGTGATGAGGGATGGTGGCAGCAAGCCGCAGAATCCGGGTGTTGTAAAGCGGCGCGGTCATTCCCCGGAGATAGCCTCTCCCGACCCATTCGCAAGCGCGTCGGCATCGCTGTCGTTGCCGAATACCGGTTCGCCCCGCCGCCGCCGGTCGACGAACTCGGCGATGCTGGCGCTGGTAGCGTTGAGCAGCGGATAGGTGCGCGCCTGAGTCATCCATTCGGGCCGCCGCGCCGGGCCACCGCTGACCGTGTCCACCACCAAGGTGACGAGGAGGAAGACGAGGCTGACCAGAATCAGTCCCTTGATCCCGCCAAAGCCGAAACCGAGCGCGCGATCGATCGGGCCGAGAAAGCCGGTCCGCGTCCGCGAGCCGATCGCGTTGGCGATCATCCGCCCGCCGAAATAGGTGATCCCGCCGATCAGCGCGAAAGCGAGCACGGCGGCGCCCTGCACCGTTCCCACCGGCTCCGCCAGCGCAGCCGCGACCGGGGTGTGGAACAGCCGCACAGCCGCAACGACGAACAGCCACGCCATCAGCGACAGGACTTCGGTGACGAAGCCGCGCATGAACCCCATCACCGCCGCCGCACCGACCGCCAGCAGCACCAATATGTCGATCGCGGTCAGTCCCATATCCGTCCCGTGCTCATCCCGACCGGCTTGTAGCCGCCCCGGCACGCGCGGCGAAGATGGATTCGGCGACGATACGTGCCAAAATCGGAGGCGGATGAATCTGCGATGCCTTGGCTGTGCCATCTCCCCCGCCTAGATGGCGGACATGCCGATGCTTCGCCGCTTGTTCATTCTCGCCTTCTGGGCGGCACTGGTCTTCGCCTTCGTCATGGCTTCGCTGCCCAAACCTCCGCCCGTGCCCGGCGATCCGGGCGACAAGGTCCAGCATATCATTGCTTTCGTCACACTGACCCTTCTCGCGCGATTTGCCTATCCGCGCGCGAATCCGATCGCATTGCTCCTCGCCTTTACGGGTTTTGGCGCTGCGATCGAGTTCGTGCAGATGATTCCGGCGCTCGGGCGCGATGCGGCGCTTGACGATTGGGGCGCCGACGTTGCCGCGTCCGCTATCACCTTGCTGATCCTGGAACCGCTGCGCCGCCTGTTCGCGCGGCGAAGCCGGTCAGCGCCCCAGCATGTGATCGACGAACCCGCCTAGATTGCGAAAGCCCGACAGGGCGACATTGCCCTCCTTCGCCTGAGCCGCCGGCGCCAGCGCGCGCGCGAAGCCGAGCTTGCCCGCCTCTTTCAGCCGCAGCGCGCCATGCGCGACCGGCCGCACCTCGCCCGACAGCGCCACCTCGCCGAAGGCGACCATGTCGGTCGCCACCGGGCGTTCGGACAGGGCGGAGACGAGCGCAGCGGCGACGGCGAGGTCGGCGGCGGGATCCTGAACCCGATAGCCGCCGGCGATGTTGAGATAGACTTCGCTGGTCGCGAAGCTCAGGCCGCAACGCGCCTCCAGCACCGCGAGGATCATCGCCAGCCGCCCGCTGTCCCAACCGACGACTGCGCGGCGCGGGGTAGCGCCAGAAGCGAGCCGGACGACGAGCGCCTGAATCTCGACCAGTACGGGGCGCGTGCCCTCCAGCGCGGGGAACACCACCGTCCCGCTGACGCTTTCGTCACGGCTGGTGAGGAACAGCGAGGAGGGGTTGCCGACTTCGGTCAGCCCCTCGGTCTGCATCGCGAAGACGCCGATCTCGTCGGTACCGCCGAAGCGGTTCTTGACCGCGCGCAGGATGCGATACTGGTGGCTGCGCTCGCCCTCGAACGCCAGCACGGTATCGACCATATGTTCGAGCACGCGCGGACCCGCCAGGCTACCGTCCTTGGTGACATGGCCGACCAGCACCACCGCGGTGCCGCGTTCCTTGGCGAAGCGGATCAGTTCCTGCGACGCAGCGCGCACCTGGCTGACCGTACCGGGGGCGCCCTCGATCAGGTCGCTGTGCATCGTCTGGATCGAATCGATCACCAGCAGGTCGGGCGGAGTCGCGCCGCCGAGCGTCGTCAGGATATCGCGCACGCTGGTCGCCGAGGCGAGCTGGACCGGCGCGTTGCCGAGGCCGAGGCGGCGGGCGCGCAGCCGCACCTGGTCCGCCGCCTCCTCGCCCGAGACATAAGCGACGCCCTTGCCCGCCAGCGCCATCTTCGCCGCCGCCTGAAGCAGCAGCGTCGACTTGCCGATGCCGGGATCGCCGCCGATCAGCGTCGCCGACGCCTCGACGAAGCCGCCGCCCAGCGCACGGTCGAGCTCGGCGATGCCGGTGCTCATTCGCGCGGGCAGCGGGACATCGGCGTCGAGCCCCGACATCAGGATCATCCGCCCGCCGCCCTGAAGGTTATGCTTGGCCTGAAAAGGCGTGACGACCGCGCCGGAATCCTCGACCAAAGTGTTCCATTCACCGCAATCGGCGCATTGCCCCGCCCATTGCGCGGTCAAGGAGCCGCAGGACTGACAGACGTAACGCTTCTTGGGTTTGGCCATGGCGCGATTTAGCAGGAACGATTAGGGAACATCAAGCCTTTGCGGTGACCATGAGGCCACGCTGCACGGCGGGGCGCGCAAGACCACGCTCCAGCCAGCCGGCGACGTTGGCGAAGTCATCATATCCCACCAGATCGCGCGCTTCGTAGAAGCCGATCAGGTTGCGGACCCAGCCGAGCGAGGCGATGTCGGCGATCGAATAGTCGCCCATGATCCAATCGCGATGCGCCAGCCGCGCATCAAGTACGCCGAGCAACCGCTTCGATTCATCGACATAGCGCTGGAGCGGGCGCTTATCCGTAATCTCGCGCCCGGCGAATTTGTGGAAATAGCCGAGCTGGCCGAACATCGGACCGAGGCCTCCCATCTGCCACATCACCCAGCCGATCGTCTCGTAGCGCTGGTCTGGGTCGAGGAACTGGCCGCTCTTGTCGGCGAGGTAGATCAGGATCGCGCCACTTTCGAACAGCGCGAGCGGGCGGCCGTTGGGGCCATCGGGATCGAGGATCGCGGGAATCTTGCCGTTGGGATTGAGGCTGAGGAATTCGGGGCTCTTCTGATCGTCCGTCGCGAAATCGACGAGATGCGCCTCATAGGGCAGGCCGGTCTCTTCCAGCATGATGCCCGCCTTCACGCCATTGGGGGTATTCAACGAATAGAGCTGGATGCGGTCGGGATGCCGGGCGGGCCAGCGCGTGGTGATGGGAAAATCGGACAGGTCGGTCATGCGGGAAACTCCTGTAGGGTTGCGGCACCGGCCCGCTCCCCCACCCGACCACCCATTGAAGATACCTTGTGGGTGGCCGGGTGGGGGAGCGGACCGGTGCCGCCATCCGGCGCAGCCGGATCAGACATCGACTGCGACATAGGAATGCCGCATTCGCATCGCTATGGGCCGATGAATGAACCCGACCGACCTTCGCGTGGCGCTGTTCAGCGGCAATTATAACTATGTCCGCGACGGCGCGAACCAGGCGCTCAACAAGCTGGTGCGCCACCTGCTCGATGCGGGGGTGAAGGTGCGCGTCTATTCGCCGACGGTGGAAAAGCCGGCATTCGAGCCGGAGGGCGATCTGGTGAGCGTGCCCGCCCTGCCCGTCCCGGGCGGACGCGGAGAATACAAGATCGCGCTCGGCCTGCCGCGTGCGCCGCGCGCGGATCTGGAGGCGTTCGCGCCCAACCTCGTCCATGTTTCGGCGCCAGAATTTCTGGGCCATGCCGCCGTCGCCTGGGCGCGCAAGCGCGGCATTCCCACCGTCGCCTCGCTGCACACGCGGTTCGAGACCTATCCGCGCTATTACGGGCTAGGGTTCGTCGAGCCGTGGCTGATCCGCCGCCTGACGCGTTTCTACAACAAGTTCGACCGGGTTATGGTCCCCGGCCAGTCGATCGCCGACCTGATCGCAGGATGGGGTGTCACGACGCCGATCGGCATCTGGTCGCGCGGGGTGGATCATGCGCGCTTCAATCCCGAGCGCCGCGATCTCCACTGGCGGCGCGGGCTGGGTATCGCCGACGATGTCCCGGCGATCGGTTTTCTCGGGCGGCTGGTGCTGGAGAAGGGGCTCGACATCTTTGCCGAGGTGGCGCGCGAGCTGACCCGCCGCGGCGTGCCGCACAAGATATTGGTGGTGGGGGAAGGCCCCGCGCGCGACTGGTTCGCAAGCCAGGTGCCCGACGCGATCTTCACCGGATTCCAGTCGGGCGATGCGCTCGGCCGCGCGGTCGCGTCGATGGACGTCTTCTTCAACCCGTCGGTCACCGAAACCTTCGGCAACGTCACGTCCGAGGCGATGGCCTGCGCCGTGCCGGTGGTCGCCGCGCGCGCGACCGGGGCAATGGATCTGGTGGTCGAGGGCGAGACCGGGTTCCTGGTCCCCCCGCGCGACGTAACCGCCTATGCCGATGCGATCGAGCGGCTGGCGCGCGATGCGGCGATGCGGCGGGCGTTCGGGGCCGCAGGGCATAGTCGGATGCAGGCGCAGCTCTGGCCGCAGGTCAATCAGGCGGTGCTCGACACCTATCTGGACCTGACCGCCGAACCGACTCGGTAGGAAATAGGGCGCCGCAGGGTCCCGCGACGCCCCATCGCCTCAGCAGCTGCAGCCAAAGCCCTTCTGGATGATCTGCTGCCCCGCGACCGAAACGGTCACCTCGACCCCGCACGGGATGCCCCATTTGGTGCAGATGTCGAGGCACGCCTGCGCCGCGGTGCCATTGGGAATCCAGGACGGCACCGGCAGACACACGCTGCCGATCCCGAGCGGGAGGTTGAGGCACACCTGGCCATTGGTCACCGTCACGCTGATGCACTGCGCGCTGACCTTGAGCTGTCCGTCGGCGAGCGGCGTTTCGTGGCTGATCGTTTCGGCGCGGAGCGACTGGCCGTGGCGTTGCGCCGCTTCCAACGCCTGATCGATAACCTTCGCATCGAATTCGGGAAGTCCCGCTTTCGCTTCCATAGTATCTCTCCTGTTGAATGCCGGAATATCGGCGGAGAGATATTACGCTTTTGGCACGAAATACCCGAAATGATTATCAGTAATAGCCGCATGTTAGAAAATCCGATTTGGATTAACATAAATCCAAATCGGATTTAACCTAATGGTTATGACCAACTATACTGTAACGCACCTTCCCGGAACGCGAAACGATCGACATGGCGCTCGACCGCCCCTTTCAGCCCCTCCAGCTGTCCGTCCGCGCTGGCATCGATCCGGATCGCCAGCCCGTCCGGCCGCGCATCCAGCGTGACCAGCCCGTCACCGGGCCAGTCCGCGCCGCGCGCATCCTTCGGAAACACGATTGTGCCGTGATCGGCATCGAACGCGACCTTCAGATTATGTTCCCAATGTTTGCACAGTTGCTGGAGATATCGGCTCGCCTTGTCGGTCGCGGCAAAGCCCGTCGCGCTGACTGCCATGATCAAATCCGCTCCACCTTGCGCGCCGCGGCGTCGATGATGTCGACGATCGCATGGGCGGTCTCCTGATCGACGTCGTCGTCGTTCAGCCGCTGCATGACCGCCATTTTGAGATTGCCCATCGCGCGGCGCACCGGGCTTCGGTCGCTCTTCTCGCGCTGGGTACCGAGTTCGGCGAGACGGCCCATCAGCTGCGCCACCTCCTCGGCATTCTCGGCGAGATGCGCTTCGCCCGCGGGCGTGATGGCATAGAGCTTCTTCGCACCCTCGGCCGCCTGTTCGGCGATATGATCCATGTCGGCGAGCAGGGTGAGCGTGGGATAGACCACGCCGGGGCTGGGCGCATAGGCGCCGCCGGTGCGCTCTTCGATCTCGCGGATCAGGTCATAGCCGTGCCGCGGCTTGTCGGCGATCAGCGCAAGCAGGACGAGGCGCAGCTCGTCGCCCGCGAACACGCGACGTCGACCCCGGCCGCCGCCGCGCCCCTCGCCCCCGCGCATGTCCCATTCGACCGTGAACGGACCCCAGGAGCCTCGGCCACGGCCGCCGTGCAATCCGTGCGGACCATGTCCGCGATGATGTCCTCGAAACATTTTCAATCCTTCATATTCGAGTCGTGATGGGTCTAAGATATATCTTAAATGCATTTTGACAAGCCCCTTCGCGACGGCATGTGAAGTTCCTATATCGTTCCGCATGGCCGACCTTTTCGGCGGACCCGAGTCCGCCGCCCCTACGCACGAAGTGCACGCATCCGCCCCGCTCGCCGACCGGCTGCGCCCGACGCGGCTGGATGAGGTGGTCGGGCAGGATCATCTGACCGGACCCGATGGCGCGATCGGGCGGATGGTCGCGGCGGGGAAGCTCTCCTCGATCATCCTGTGGGGACCGCCCGGCACGGGCAAGACCACGACCGCGCGGCTGCTGGCCGATGCCGTGGGTCTGCGTTTCGTCGCGATCAGCGCGGTGTTTTCGGGCGTCGCGGACCTGAAGAAGCTGTTCGCCGAGGCGAAAGATCATGCGCGGGCCGGTCGCCGCACCCTGTTGTTCGTGGACGAAATCCATCGCTTCAACCGCGCCCAGCAGGACGGTTTCCTGCCCTTTGTCGAGGACGGCACCGTCACCCTGGTCGGAGCGACCACCGAAAATCCCAGCTTCGAACTCAACGCCGCGCTGCTCAGCCGCGCGCAGGTGCTGATCCTGCGCCGCCTCGATCACCGGGCGCTCAGCCAGCTGCTCGACCGCGCCGAAGCGGTCGAGGAGCGGCCCCTGCCCCTCACTCCCGAAGCACGCGACGCGCTGGTCGCCAGCGCCGATGGCGACGGGCGGTTCCTGCTCAATCAGGCGGAGACGTTGTTCTCGGTCAGCTTCGACACGCCGCTCGATCCGGCGGGGCTGTCGGCGTTCCTTCAGCGGCGTGTGGCGGTGTACGACAAGGATCGCGAGGGGCATTACAACCTGATCTCCGCGCTGCACAAATCGCTGCGCGGGTCGGACCCTCAGGCAGCGCTCTATTATCTCGCGCGGATGCTGGTGGCGGGCGAGGAACCGCTCTATGTGCTGCGCCGGATCGTACGCTTCGCGAGCGAGGATATCGGCCTCGCCGATCCCCAGGCGCTGGTCCAATGCCTCGCCGCCAAGGATGCCTATGACTTTCTGGGATCGCCAGAGGGCGAACTCGCGATCGTCCAGGCGTGCCTCTATTGCGCGACAGCGCCCAAGTCGAATGCCGCATACATGGCGATGAAATCGGCCTGGCGTTCGGCGAAGGAGACCGGGTCGCTGATGCCGCCGCAAAATATCCTGAACGCCCCGACCAAGCTGATGAAGGAGATCGGCTATGGGAAGGGCTATGCCTATGACCATGATGCCGAGGGCGGGTTCAGCGGAGCCAATTACTGGCCCGAAGAGATGAGCCCGCAGACCTTCTACACCCCCACCGACCGGGGGATGGAGAAGCGCATCGCCGAGCGGCTGGCATGGTGGGACGAACGGCGCGGGCAGGCCAAATAGACAGCAGTTGACGCTCTCCGTTTAGGATTATACCGTCCTGATCGGAAAACAGCCCGGCACCCGCGCGCCTTTCGGCGTGTCGTCCGACGGGCCACGAACGAGGGCGATCGATGAAACTGACTGTCGCGCGGGAGAGCCTGCCGCTCAACGCGCCCTTCCGGATCGCCGGCCATGTGTTCGAGACGTCGGACGTCGTCACCGTCCTGCTGGAGGATGGCGCCGCGCGCGGTCGCGGGGAGGCGAGCGGCGTCTATTATCTGGGCGACGATGTCGACCATATGCTGACCGCGCTGGACGCGGCGCGCGGCGCGATCGAAGGGGGAATCGATCGCGCCGCGTTGCGCGACCTGATGCCTGCTGGCGGCGCGCGCAACGCGGTCGATGCGGCGCTGTGGGAGCTTGAGGCGGATCGTGCGGGGGTGCCCGTCTGGCAACGCGCCGGGATCGCCGCGCCAAAGCCGGTGGTCACCACCTTCACCCTGGGCGCCGATGAACCGGACGCGATGGCACAGGCCGCGCGCGGCTGGGCCGATGCGCGGGCGATCAAGGTCAAGCTGACCGGCGAGGATGCACTGGACGCCGACCGCGTCCGCGCGATCCGCGCCGCGCGGCCCGATGTGTGGCTGGGAGTCGATGCCAATCAGGGCTATACGATCGACCGGCTCGACACGCTGGTCGCGGTGCTGGTGGAGGCGCGGGTCGCGCTGCTCGAACAGCCGCTGGCGCGCGGGCGCGAGGCGGATCTCGACGGCTATCGCGCGCCGATCCCGATCGCCGGGGACGAGAGCATCCTGACGCTCGACGATGTCGGTGGCGCCAAAGGCCGGTTCGACGTCATCAACATCAAGCTCGACAAATGCGGCGGGCTGACCGAGGCGCTGATGATGGCGGAGCGCGCCGAACAGCTTGGCCTGGGCGTGATGGTCGGCAATATGGTCGGCACCAGCCTGGCGATGGCCCCCGCTTTCGTGCTGGCCCAGCGATGCGGCATCGTCGATCTCGACGGCCCGACCTTCCTCAAGGCGGATCGCACCCCCGCCATCGTCTATCGCGACGGCACCGTGTGGTGCGACGACAGCGTCTGGGGTCCACGCGTGCCGGGCATAGCGCGCTAGCGCCACGCTGTGGGAGGGGGTGCAACAGCATTGCCTCGCCCCGCCACGCTGCTATTGACCGGACAAGGCCCCGATGGGGAACTCCGATCCTGATCGGAAATCTTGTCAGCAGTCCCGGATGATCGCTCGTTATGCCCGATACCCCCACCCTCGGTAATTTCCTGCGGCGCCTGCGCGGGCAGGAGGGCTGGACGCTCAAGCAGATGAGCGAGCGGACCGGCATCCCGGTTTCGACCCTGTCGAAGATCGAGCATAACCGGCTGACGCTCACCTATGACAAGCTGCTCCAGTTGGCGCAGCGGCTGGGCCTGCGCATGTCGGAACTGTTCGCGGAAAGCAGCGAGCCGGTGGATCAGCCCGTCACCGCGCGGCGCAGCGTCGGCCGCATCGACCGCGCGGTGCGGGTCGAGACGGCGAATTACGACTATTTCTACATGAATACCGAGCTGCGCCGGAAGCGGATGATCCCGATCGTCACCAAGATCCGGGCGCGCACGGTCGAGGAATTCGGCGAACTGGTCCGCCATTCGGGCGAGGAATTCATCTACGTCCTCGAGGGCGCGATCGAGGTGCATACCGAATTCTACGACCCCGTGGTGCTGCACGAGGGGGAGTCGATCTACATCGATTCGAACATGGGCCACGCCTATATCGCCGCCGAGGGCTGCACCGAGGCGATGGTGCTGGGCGTGTGCTCCAGCGCCGAGGAACGGCTGATGGAATCGCTGATGCACCTGCAAGGGCAGGAAGTGGTGGAGCTGAACGGCGAGCGGCGGTCGAAGTCGGCGTTGTAGGGGCAGGCCGGGGGCCGGTGTCGCGGATGACCGGTATCGGCTCGACCGCTGAATGGCGGATATTGGGTGGTGAGCGGACGTTCGCCTGCTCTCTGATACTATGTCAGAGGGAATATCTCAGTGTCCAACGGGATAGTTAGCAGCGGCTCCAGCCTGTTTTTGAAACAGGCGTAATGAGCAGTCCTACTTTCCTCTCGGTCGCTCAAGTCCCGGTGTATCCATGGGCTATCGAAGGTCAGGCGCAGCGCATCTTTCTCGCTAACGTCAACAATCCGATCACAGAAACAACATGCGTGATTGTTCAACATGGGCGGTCCTAACAAGCGGCCTTATAGAACCGAGATTGCCTCTGCTGAACGATGTCCGCAATGGGTCGTAAGCCGACGGGCAGCTTTCCTTCTTGGTCACCCCGGCCTTGTGCCGGGGTCCACCGGGAAGCGAGCGCGAAGCAAGAGGCTTGCGCGCCGGGCGTGAGGCGAAGTGGACCCCGGCACGGGGCCAGGGTGACAAATGGGAGGTGGCGCGCGGTGCGCCCCTTCCACCCAAAGCGCGCCTTCAGCCCCCCGCCTTAGCCTGTGCCTCCGACACCACGCGCAGGATGTTGCCGCCCCACATCTTGGCCAGGTCTTCGTCCGAATAGCCCGCCGCCTTGAGCCGCTGCGTCACCTTGGGCAGTGCGGAGATGTCCTCCAGGCCCGGAAGGCCGCCGCCGCCGTCCCAGTCGCCGCTGAAGCAGACATGGTCGGGGCCCGCGACCTTCACGACGTGCAGCACCATCGCCATGTAGTTCTCGAAATCGGCGCCCCAGAGCGGCTGGGTCTTGTCGAGCTCGCGCCACTTCTTCGCCAGCGCGACCTGTTCCGCAGGCGACAGGGTCGCGATCTGTTCGTACTGCGCGAACAATGCGCCGCGCTCGCCGTCGAGATTGAGTTCGGAGAGGAAGATGGTGCTGATGCACATCGCCCCGCCGCTCTCCGCCAGCTTGCGGATGCGCGCATCGTCGAGGTTGCGGGGGTGCTCGTACGCCGCCCGGCCGCTGGAGTGCGACAGGATGATCGGCGCGCGGGAGAGTTCGACCATCTGGTCGAACGCGGCATCCGAGGCGTGGCTGGCGTCGATCACGATTCCGAGGCGGTTCATCTCCGCGACCCACTGCCGACCCAAGGGGCTGAGCCCATTCCAGCGTGGCGTATCGGTCGATGAATCGGCGAACTGGTTGTTCTTGCCGTGGACCGGCCCGGCCATGCGCACGCCGCGCTTGTGGAACTCGGCGAGCAGCGACAGGTCTTCGCCCAGCGGATAGCTGTTCTCGATCGACTTGAACGCGATCAGCTTGCCCTCGCGATTGAGGCGGCGCGCGTCCTGCGCGGTCAGCGCCGGGGCGATGCGGTTCGGGAATTGCGCGATCGTGCTGTCGATCACATCGGATCGCCTGCGAGCAAAGGCCAGCGCGTCGGCATAGCCCTTCGCGGTCAACGGCCCCTGATCGGTGTAGATCGCGAAGAACCCGCCATCGAGCGCGCCCTCCTCCATCCGCACCAAATCGACCTGGACGATATCGGTCGCGGGATCGTGGCGCGCGCCAAAGTCCCAGCCGGGACGCCCGAAGTGCATCGCCGTATCGATATGCGTGTCGAGCACGAGCAGACTCTTGTGCAACGCTGCCGCATCCCTGGCCGGGGGCGCGGAGGTGGTGGCGCAGGCGCCGAGCAACAACAGCGCGAGGGTCGGGAAACGCTTCATTTGTCCACTCCCACCGGACGCAGGTCGAGGTCCTGATAATTATAGCTGAAGTCGGCGATCGGGCTTTCGGGCTTCATCGACACGCGGGCGACCTTGCCGTCGGCGTCGAGCGCGAAGGTGACATAGGCGGGTTCGAGCGCCGCGTCGTCGAAGCGGGTGACGAAGGAGTCATATTGCCAGTGCACCAGCCTCCCCTTCATCGCCGGGGTGGTGGTGAAATCGATGGTCAGGCCGCCATCCTTGCCTTTGGCCACCACGACATCGCCATACCAGGCGTCGCGATAGGTGCCGACATAGCGGTCGAGCGCCAACGATGGGCCGACCTTGGCGGGCGTGGCACGGGTCGTGGCGAGCGCCGCCTTGGCACCCGACACGCGCTGTTCGATGAAGGTGTCGAAGCGCCCGGGCCAGTCCTGATCGGGCGCGTCGAGATAATGATCGACCAGCGTCTGGATCACGCCGCGCAGCAGCGCCGTTTCCTCGGCGTTGACTACCCCGGCGATGCCGACCTGCTGATCGGGGAGCAGGATGACATAGGCGATCGCACCGAACACCGCGCCGCCATGCGCGATCACGCGCACGCCGCGATAGTCGGTCACGTTCCAGCCGAGCCCGTAGCTGCTGAACTTGGGCGTCAGCGGCGCGAGCGAGGGCGGCATCTGTGCGATCGGCATCGGCGTCACGCCCTTCCACATCTCCGCCGCCTGTGCCGCAGTGAACAGCCGCCCGCCGCCAGGCAATGCCCCCTGCCCCAGCTGGATCTGCAGCCAGCGGGCAAGGTCGTTGGCGCTGAGCGCCAGGCCGCCCGCGGGCAGCGCCGCACGGCCAAGCTCCACGCCGCGTTCGTCGAGCATCGAGATCGGCCCGTCGCCGCGCACCGCACCACCGACCCGGCCATGGGGATGCGCGCGATTGGGGTTGGCGAGCCGGGTTTCGTAGGTCGCGGTTGCGCTGGTCATGCCGCCCGCAGCGAACACATCCTGCGCCATGAAGTCTTCCCAACTCTTGCCGCTGACTTCTTCGATCAGCTGTCCGGCGACGGCGTAGAGGATGTTGTCATAGGCATAGCCCGATCGGAAGCTGCTGGCGGGCTTGATATGGGCAAGGCGCTTGACCGTCTCCTTGCGCGACAGGCTACCGCGCGGGACGTAGAGCAGGTCGCCCGCGCCAAGGCCGAGGCCGCTGCGGTGAACGAGCAGATCGCGGATCGTGATCTCGCGCGTGACCCAGGGGTCGTACATGCGGAACCAGGGCATGTGATCGATCACCCGGTCGTCCCACTTGATCTTGCCGCGATCGACCAGAATGGCGAGCGCGGCGGCGGTGAACGCCTTGCCGGTCGATCCGGTCTGGAAGATCGTGTCGGCATCGACCTGTTGCGCGCCGTCGAGCTTGGTCGTGCCCCAACCCCTGGCCAGCGCGACCTCGCCCTGTTCCACCACCGCGAGCGCGATGCCGGGCGCGCCGCTCCGCTGCCGCAGCGTTTCGACCCGATCCTCAAACCCCTTGGGCAATTCCGCCGCAGCGGGCAAAGCGGTGGCGAGCAGCAGCGCCGGGAGCGCAGCGAGCATTCGGATCATGCAGAAATCTCCACTTCGGGCCGCGCGCGCAGGATGCGGGCGACGCCCAGGGTCATCAGCGGCAGCACGAACACCGCCAAGATCGCGAAAGCGAGCAGCCGGTACCCGCTCCCGATCAGCGCGACGAGACCGAAGCGGCTCGCGACGAAGATGCAGCCGAGCAGGAGCGCGAGTGCGATCGCTGCGCGCGCACGGGTGCCGAGGGCGACGCCACGCTTCGCCTGCCACACGCCCGAAACGCGCTCATTCACCGCGTGGACGATCCCTGTCCCCGTCTCCAGCAGCGCGGCGAAGATCATCGCCTGGAACGCGATACGGAAGGCAGGGATATTCATCTGGTCGAGCAGGAAGCCCGACGGCAGCGTCTCGTCCCCGATCGCCGGATAAAAGGCGATCATGCAGAGGAAGAATCCGAGCGCGGGCAGCATCGCCAGCGGCCCGGCGATGGCGCCTGCGATCAGCGCGTCGCGACGGCTGGTCAGATGCGCCGCCATCGGCAGCACCACCGCCGCCGCGATGAGGTTATAGCCCGCATAGGCGACGCCCCCGATCGCCCAGCCATCACTCGGCACCGGGGTCGCCAGATTGTCCGCGATCCGGTCCCCGAACAGCGACAAGCCGATCACCACGAACAGGGCATAGACGAGATAGAGGAGCATCGAGGCATATTTGAACAGGCGCTCGACCGATCCGGTTCCAAAGCTCGCCACCGCCGCGATCGTGCCCGCCAGGATCAGCGTGCCGACAATCGTAGGCGCGCCGAAACTCGCCCCGATCTCGCCCGCTGCCGCGCCGATTACCGCGAGGATCAGCACCAGCAGCAGGACATAGACGATCTCGAACGCGATCCAGCCCGGCCCCAGCAACCGCTGGAAAAAGCTGCGATAGTCATAGCTGCGGGTGAGATGCGCGAATGCAAAGGTCGCGGCGCAGACCGCGCTCCAGATCGCCATCGCCAGCACCATGCCCCACAGCCCGCCCTGCGGACCGCTTGGCACGAAGAATTCCGCCAGCTCCCGTCCCGTCGCATAGCCGCCGCCGATCACCACGCCCTTGAACGCGAGGCCCGGCAGCAGGAAGCGCTGGAACCGGGTCGACGCGGCGGGCGATGCGGTCATCCGAGGCAGCTCGACACCAGCGCGTCGAATGCGGGCCCACGGCGCACCGGATCGGCAACCGGGAGACCCAGCCGCTCGCTCTCACGCGCCATCAGCGCTTCGGCCTCCGCCGGGTCGAGCGCGGAGGTGTTGAAGGCGAAGCCGCCACAGCGGATCGCCGGATTGGTCCGGCGCCCAAGCGCGATCGTCAACTCCACAATCTCTTCGATGCTCGCCACGCTATAGCCTGCGGTTCCCAACATGACGGTGCGCCCCGGCTCGTGGCAGACCACGAACACATCGGGCTGGCTGCCGTGCAGCAGGCCGAGCGATACCGCTGCATAGGCAGGGTGCGCCAGCGATCCCTGTCCCTCGATGATGTCCCAATGGTCGTCGGGTGCGTCCGGCGAAAGAATTTCGGCCGCGCCTGCTTCGAAATCGGAGACAACCGCATCCATCGGAATGCCCCCGCCCGCGATCATGATCCCGGTCTGGCCGCTCGCGCGGAAGTCGGTATCCACCCCGCGTGCCGTGAAGGCGGCGGCCAGCGCGAGCGCGGTATATTTCTTGCCCAATGCGCAGTCGGTGCCGACGGTCAGCAGCCGCTTGCCGCTGCGCTTGCGCCCGGTCGCGATCGGGATGTCGGCGGGCGGCACCCGCACGTCGAACAGCCGCCGTCCCAGCCGCTGCGCTGCCGCCGCGACCTCCGGCATGTCGGCGAGCCGCATGTGCATTCCCGCGATCAGGTCCAGCCCCGCCTCCAGCGCCTCGATCAGCGACGCGCGCCAGGCCGGGGGGATGACCCCGCCCTGGTTCGCGACGCCGATGACCATCGCCCGCGCCCCCTGCGCTCGCGCCTCGGCCGGGGTCATTGCGGTCAGGCCGGTGGAGACGGTCGCGCCGGTCAGCCGCAGCTCACCGACGCATTTGTCCGGCGCCCAGTCGCGCAGGCCAAAAGCGGTCTTGGCAAATCCCGGTTCCGCCGTGTCGCCGAGAAACAGCAGATAGGGTTGCGACAGGACGGGACTTTCGGTCAACGGACCGACAGGGGCGTTCATGAGCGATGCTTTCACCAACGGATCAGAAGGATAGTTCGAACGCCACGCCCAGCGTGCGCGGCTGAATCGGGGTGATCTGGATGAAGCTCGGGTCGCCCAGCCCGTCGGTCAACAACGCGCGCGAAAGCTCGCCCTGGTTGTTGAAGAGGTTGCGGGCATAGGCGCGTAGCTTCCAATGCTCGCCGATGCTGAGCGCCGCATTGAGATCGACCGAGGTATAGGGTCGCGCCTCGACCGCCAGCGGGTCGCTCTCGACCGAGGAGAGGCGACCGCTTGCGTGGCGCAGACCGGCCCCGACATCGCCGCGCAAATTGCCGCCCAGGTCGAACCCATAGTCGATCCGCATGGCACCGCTGAACTCCGGCACGGCGGGCAGCCGGTCGCCATCGGCGCCGCTGATCTCCGGTACGTCCTCCGAGAGATGCGCGTCGGTATATGAGCCGGTCAGGCTCACCGTCAGCCCGCGGGTCGGCCGCAGCAGCAGCGAGCCTTCGAATCCCTTGCTGACCGCCCGGCCGCCATTGGCATTGCCGCTGACGCCGCCAAATGCCCGGACGACCTGGATATCCCTCCAGTCCATGTAGAAGGCAGCGACGTCGATCGTCACCATCCGGCCCGCCAGATCGGCCTTGAACCCGACTTCATAGTTGGTGAGCGAATCCGAATCGACGCTGGGCGGCACGTCGAGGACAATCACGTTCGGGCCGCCGGGGCGATAGCCGCTGGCGACGCGGGCATAGAGCATCGCGTCGTCGTTCAGGTGGAATTGCGGGCTGATGCTGTAGGTAAAGACATCCTCGTTCGATGCGCCGGGATCGTCCGCCGGAGCAACGATCGCGCCTTCGCTGATCTGACGGAAAGTCTGCTCGTTGCGCGCCCAGCGCACGCCGCCGCTCAGGTGGAAGCGGTCGCTGAACCGCACCGTCGCGTTACCGAACAGCGCATATTCCTTGTACGTCGCGGGCAGCGCGATCGTGGCGAGCGGATCGAGCCCCGGGATCGCGGCGCCGTCCATGTCGAACGACCGCACGATCTGATTGTTGCTGCTGTCCTCATGCGTGTAGAAGGCGCCAACCAGCCATTCGACCATGCCGCCACCGGGCGATGCAAGACGAAATTCCTGGGTGAATTTGTCGAGACCCAGCGCGATTTCGAACGGCGTGATGCCGGGATCGACCGCTCCGCCGGTCAGCAGGGGAAAGAGCACGCCGAAAGAGTAGCTGGCATCCTGATCCTGCACCGCCGTGCGCCGGCTCCAGGTCGTCGCGGAGGTCAGGACCGCGCCGCCGAAATCATAGTCGATCGTCCCCGCATAAAATTCCAGATCGGTCGTGAACGGTTCGGCCACGAAATTATTGTAGCTGCTGCCATCCCCCAGGCGACGGCCCGTCAGATCGGCGGCATAGATCCCGTTGCCATCGGCATCGATCGACTGCCAGATACCGCTGAGCTTGACGCTCAGCGCTTCGCTCGGCTGGAACAGCACCGCCACACGGCCGCCGACCTGCTCGAAGCTGTTCTGATCGTCCAGCGCGGGATTGTTGACGCTGTTCGCATAGCCGGGCGTGCGACGCATCGAGAAGCTGGCCGACACGCCGATCTTGTCGGCCACGACCGGGGCGTTGACCATCACATTGCCGGCCCAGCCCAGTTCCCCCGCGCCGTCGATACCGAACGCCTCCACGCCACCGCGGACGCTGAACCGCGTGGTGCTGGGCGATACCGTCACATATTTCAGCAGCCCGCCGATCGAGCTTGCCCCATAGAGCGTCCCCTGCGGGCCGCGCAGCACTTCGACGCGTTCGATGTCATAGGGCAGCAGATCGAGCGAGAAGGCGCCCGCGCGGTTATAGATGCTGCTCGATCCGACCGGTGCGTCGTCCAGATACATACCGACCGTCTGTGCACCGCTCAGCGGGGCGACGCCGCGCAACGTGACCGTCGACTGGCCCGGCGTGCCCGCGCTGGAGATCTGCATTCCCGGCACATAACCCGCATAGTCAGCCAGCGATGCCGCCCCCTGCTCGACCAGTTGCTCGCCCCCGACGACGCTGATCGAGACCGGCACGTCGAGGATATTCTCCTCGCGCTTCTGCGCGGTGACGACGATCTCGTCCCGATCGACCGCTACGCCCGTGTCGCCATCCTGTGCGAATGCCGATGCGGGAAGCACCAGCGCTGCGGCGGCGGTCGAGAGGGACAACAGGATGTGGGTAGGAATCGCTTTCCGAGTCATAGTGGAGCTCCCTGAACCTGGCCTTGTCACACGGTCCGATCCGCGCGCGGCTTTTTCTGATTGGGATAGTGTTATCCCAATCAGGCGTTTGTCAATCTTGATTTGGTATTTTATGGGCGCGGGTTTGTGTCCCGCGCCCAATGTCCGGTCAGTATCCGGCGCCGAAGCTCACCAGCTTGTAAACCAGCGCCACCCACAGGAGGATGAACGCCGCGAGCGTCAGCAACACCGCCCACAGTTTCGAGAACCAACTGCGCTTGCCCTTGAACGCCAGCCAGACGTTCCACGCCGCAGCCCCCAGCAGGCCGAAAAAGCCCAGCGTGCCGACGACCTGCAACAAGAGGATCAGCCAGTCATTCTTGCCATGGGATTCGAAATTCTCGATCCCCATGACCACGATCAGCCAGCCGATCAGCACCAGCAGCACCAGCCAGGCGAGGCCGCGCACCAACCGGAATGCGGTGCGCGCACGTCCGGTCAGTGCGAGCTGGGCGCCATAACGGCGACGGGCGATCCACCCCGCCGGCCAGGCGATCGCCGTCAGCACCAGCACCGCCAGCGCAAACAGCAATGCCGGGATCAGCCAGGTACCGGTCGCATACCAGGGCGTGCGGTCCCACACCATGAAGGGCGATACCATGCCAAAGGTCCAGCGCACGATCTGTCCGTCGCGCACTTCGGCAACCAGCCGCTCCTTGCCATAGGCGTCCTGCCAGACGAACGGCTCGACCTCGATCCATTTGCGCTGTCCGCCGCCGATCGAGGGAACCCCCGCGACGACCGGTCGCCCGTCCGCATCGAGGCCGATCTTTTCCTCGCCCAGCAGATAGACGAAGGACGCAAAGCTCGATGCGACCCGGCGACTGTTGGACCAGCCACCGACCAGCATCTTCGCATGGTCCTTTGCCGTCGCCAGTTCCACCGGCGGCTTGGCATTGGGGTCGGGCAGGTAGCGATCGGCGAACCCGTCGACCAACGCGCTGCGCACCGCGCCCGGTGCGCCGTCCTTGCCCTGGCTGTTGACCGAGATGAATATACCGATTTTCTCCGCCGGGAAAATCTTCAGGTCGGTATGGAAATAGACGGTGTCGCCGCCATGACCCACCGCGCGGCGGCCATTGACCCACTCCTCGTAAAAGCCGAGCGCCATCTGGTTGGCGCCCTTCACGCTCATATTCTGCGCGGTCAGCATCTGCTTCGTCGTCGCGGGCTCGAGAAGCGGCGCGCCGTCGTTGAGATAGGCCAGCATGAACTTCGCCATTGCCGCGCCGCTCGCGGACATCGCGCCTGCCGGGGCCATGCCGATGATCTCGAACCGCTGGGCCTTGCCCGATCCCAGTTCATAGCCCTGCGACATGAACGGTTTGAGCTTGTCGGGCAGCGGCTGGCGGAAGCTGGCATATTGCATTCCCAGCCGCCCGAAGATGTTGCGCTCGACATAATCGTCAAACGACTGGCCCGACACGCGCTCGACGACATATCCCGCCAGCGCGGTCGCATAGTTTGAATAAGCGGGCGTGGTGCCCGGCTGATAGATCCGCTCGGGGATCCGCTCCTTCAGGATATCGCCCAGCGGCTTGAGCTGGACATCAAATGCCAGCAGCCCCTTGATGATCTCCTCGAACCCGGCCGTATGCGTCATGATCTGGCGCATCGTGATCGGCTTGCCGTCATAGGGCGGGATGGTGAAATCGAGATATTTGTTCACATCCTCATCGAGGTCGATCTTCCCCGCCTCGACCTGCTGCATCACCGCAGTCCAGGTGAACAGTTTCGAGGTCGAACCGGGCCGGAACAGCGTCGTTTCGGGATCGACCGGCGTGCGCTTCGCGACATCCGAATAGCCGAACCCGCGCTGGGTCAGCACCGCGCCGTCCTTGACGACGACCACCACCGCGCCGGCGATATCCCCGCGCGCGAGCGCATAGGGCATATAGCCGTCGAGCCAGGTGTCGACATCGCTCTTGGTCAGCCGGTCGAGTCCTGCCGGAGCGGCGGGAGACGCGGTCTCCTCCACCGGCACCGATGCCGGGTTCGGCACCAGCGGCGCCTGTTGCGTCGATGCCGGTATCGCGACGGTCAGCGCGAGCAGTGCCGCCACCGCGAGTTTTATCTTATGTTTCCACATGGAGACTTGTCCCCCTTCCCCTTGGCCGATAGCCGTGCAATTCGCTGTCCCGCGCGCAAGGCCGCTTGCCCCGCCCTACGGTGAATCGTCCTGATTGGAGGATGATGATCCTATTTAGAGAATTGTCAAATCCCATGTAGAATGGCGCCCGGTGCAGCGCGGCTGGGTCAGGCGAAGCGAACCCGCACGGTGCGAACGCTGACGATCGACCGCATCTTGTTGCCGATGATCTCCGCCCGATGCGCATCGATCCCGCCGACGGTGATCGACGCGCGGACGCTGCGCGGCAGCGTATCGACGCGCAGCGCGTGGACCAGCCGGTCCTGTTGCGCGAACAGCCCGACCAGACGGCACAGGAGTTGCGGACAGCGGCCCGCGGTCACGACGAAGGTCGCCGTGCCGACGTCATTGCTCCCGGCCATGTCAGGCCGCCAGGCCGGGCTGTCGAACGCTGTTGGCGATGATCGAACGGGCCAGCGTATCGGCGGCGACATGCGGCGCGAGCCGGTTTGCCGCCGCGAAATCCAGCACTTCGGCCAGCCGTTCGCCGACCCGCTCGACCCGCGCGCGCGCTTCGTCGGCACCCCAGCCGAGATGCTCGGCCGCGACATTGATGATGCCGCCCGCGTTGACGACATAGTCGGGCGCATAGAGGATGCCGCGCTCGGCCAGCGCGACGCCCTGTGCCGGAGTCGCAAGCTGGTTGTTCGCCGCGCCGCAGACCACCGCCGCGCGCAACCGGCGGACCGACTCCGCATCGATCGCGCCGCCCAGCGCGCAGGGGGCGAAGACTTCGGCATGGGCGTTGAACAGGCCGTCGGAGGACAATATGGTCGCGCCGAACCGCTCCGCCGCCTGCGCGGCCACCGCTGCGCGCGGTTCGGCGACGATCAGCGTCGCGCCCGCTGCGTGGAGCAGCTCGCACAGTGCGAAGCCGACATGGCCGAGCCCCTGCACCGCGACGGTGACGTCGCCCAGCGTCGCGCCCAGCTGGCGCTCGACTGCGACCTCCATCGCGCGGAACACGCCCAGCGCGGTCCAGGGTGACGGATCTCCACCCGCCGCGCCCTGCCCCGCCGGAAGCCCGGCGACGTGGCGCGTGGTATCGGCAACGCACACCATGTCCGCAACGCTGGTGCCGACATCCTCTGCGGTCACATACCGCCCGCCCAGCGAATTGACCGCCCGGCCGAACGCCCGGAACAGTGCCGGGCGGTCGAACGCCCCTTCCGGCCGCCGAATCACCGCCTTGCCCCCGCCCAGCGGCAGCCCGGCAAGCGCATTCTTGTAGCTCATCCCCTCCGCCAACCGCATCGCATCGGTGACCGCTTCCGCATCGGACGCATAAGTGTGAAAACGACAGCCCCCGGCGGCGGGGCCCAGGCCGGTCGAATGGATGACGATGACCCCCGACAGGCCCGAGTCCGGGTCGTCGAGGCGCAACACCTCCTCGGGCGGCATGGGGGTGGCTTGGTCGAGCATGAACGGGGCCCCTTGAACGCGATATGTCTCCAGAATAATCGGGTGACAGCGAAATTTCTGACCTGATTCTTCTGTAAAGCACTCGATCGCGCTAAATCTGACCGCCATTTCCTCGGATAAAGGTCAAATCATGTCGGAACCGCTGGACGCCTATGACCGCAAGATCCTCCGCGCGCTTCAGGAGGACGCCGCACAATCGACCGCGGCGATCGCCGAAGCGGTGGGGCTGTCCGCCTCGCCCTGCTGGCGCCGGATCGACCGGCTGGAGCGCGACGGCTATATCAAGGGCCGGGTCGCGCTGCTCGACCGACGCAAGATCGGCCTCAACGCCCAGGTCTTCGCGCTGGTGAAGCTCAACGCGCATGGCCGCGCCAATCTCGACGAATTTTCCGCCTCGATCCATGAACTGCCCGAAGTGCTCGAATGCTATGTGCTGATGGGGACGGTCGATTTCATGCTGCGCGTGGTCGCCGCAGACATCGAGGCCTATGAACGCTTCTTCTTCGAAAAACTCTCGCGCCTGCCGGGCGTGCAGGAAATCAACTCCACGGTCGCGCTGTCGGAGATCAAGTCCACCACCGCGCTGCCGGTGTGAACATCGTTGCGCTCCCGCATAACCGATGTTAGCCAATCTACAATCGATTGCGGATCAACGCAGGCGCTCTGGCGCGACATATCGGCGGGGAGAGGTTCATATGCGCACCAGATTATTGATCGCGCAGTTCGTGTTGATCGCCGCGTTGTTCCTGATCCCGGGCCAGTCGCGCGCGCAGGACCGCTGGGTCAGCGCCTGGGGGACCGCGCAGCAGCTTGCGCCCACCCCGCCACCGCGCCTGCCGCCCCGCGATGCCGACAAGGATGCACCTGCGCCGCCCGCGCCTCCCCCGCCGCCGCCCCAGATTCCGCCGACCCCGGCGACGCTTGAAGACCAGACCGTCCGGATGACCGTCCGGCCGACGATCGGCGGCGGGACGGTCAGGCTGCAATTCTCCAACGCCATTGGCGGCGAGCCGTTGACGATCGGGCGCGCCCGGCTGGCGAAGAGCACCGGGGGCAGCGCCACGGCGCCGGGCAGTGATCGGCCGCTCAGCTTTGGCGGACGACCGGCGGTGGTCATCCAGCCGGGCGCGGTCGCAATCAGCGACCCGGTCGCGACCGATGTCGCGCCGTTCGAACTCCTGGCGGTGTCCATCCACCTTCCCGGCAAGACGGCGGTCAACACGCTGCATCCGCTTGGACTGCGCACCACCTATATCGCGAAGGGCGATCGCACCGCCGACGCCGCGCTCGGCGACGCGGAGACGAACCGATCCTATTTCTGGCTGACCGGGGTCGAAGTGCTGGCGCCGGGCGACGCGGGGACGATCGTCGCGTTCGGGGATTCGATCACCGATGGCTTTGCGACCACCCCCGGCGCGGCACGCGCCTGGCCCGACCTGCTTGCCCAGCGGCTGCAGCGCGATCCGCGCACGCGAACGCTGTCGGTCATCAATATGGGGATTTCGGGCAATCGCGTCCGGCGCGACGGGGCAGGCCTTTCCGCGCTTGCGCGGTTCGACCGGGATGTCCTTGCGCGGCCCGGGGTGCGCTGGGTGATCCTGCTGGAGGGGATCAACGACATCAATTTCGCGGCGATCCCCAATATGCCGTCGAGCGAGGCGGTGACCGCCGACGAGCTGATCGCCGCCTATACGCAGTTCATCGATCGCGCGCATCTGCACGGCATCAAGGTGATGGGCGGGACGATCACGCCGACCGAAGGGCTGTGGCTCTACAGCGAAAAGACGGAGGCGATCCGTCAGGCGGTCAACCGCTGGATCCGCGAGAGCGGCACGTTCGACGCCGTGGTCGATTTCGATGCCGCCGTGCGCGATCCCGCGCGCCCCACCCGCCTGAACCCGCGCTTCGACCCCGGCGATCATGTCCATCCCAATGATGCGGGCAATGCGGCGATGGCCGAGGCGATCGACATCGCGCGCTTCGCAGCGCGCTGACGCCGCTGCAACCTGGGGACGGCGCGTTGCAAAGCGGGCGCGCCGACCCTATCCCGCAACCGCCCCCTAGTGGAGATTTGGACTTGGCCGGCAAGATCCGCACCATCTATGACCTGGCCGAGTTGGCGGGCGTTTCCGCAGCGACCGTCTCGCGCGCGCTGGCGGGCAAGTCGATGGTCAACTCCAAGACATCGGAACGCATCCGCAAACTTGCCGAACAGCATGATTTTCGCCCGAGCGCGCTGGCCCGCAACCTGCGCACGAAACAGCGCGGCGCGATCGGCGTCGTGGTGCCGCTGGGCCATGATCGCGGTCAGCATCTTTCCGACCCGTTTTTCATGACGCTGATCGGCTATCTTGCCGACGAACTGAGCGAGCGGGGGTTCGACCTCATGCTCTCCCGCGTCATTCCCAATCAGGACAATTGGCTGTCGCGGCTGATCGATGCCGATCGCGTCGACGGGTTCATCGTGATCGGCCAGTCGGACCAATCGCAGGTGCTGGACCGGATCGCCGCCGATTATCTGCCGCTGGTCGCCTGGGGCGGGTTCGTTCAGGGGCAGATCCATTGTTCGGTCGGCACCGACAATTTCCTGGGCGGGCGGATGGCGACCCAGCATCTGATCGACCGCGGATGCCGCAAGATCGCGTTCCTCGGCAACACCCAGGCGATCGAGCCGTCGCTGCGCCTGGAGGGCGCGAAGGCGGCGATCGCGGCGCGGGATGACATCATGCTGGTCGATGCGCCGACCCATTTCGCATCGGAGGTCAGCGGATCGGACATCGACGCGTTCCTCGACGATTCCGGCATCCTGCCCGATGGCATCTTTGCCGCGTCGGACCTGATCGCGCTGACCGCCATCCAGGTGCTGGCGACGCGCGGCCTGTCGGTGCCGGGGGACGTCAAGGTCGTCGGCTATGACGACCTTTACCTAGCCCGGACCAGCGCACCTCCGCTCTCGACGGTGCGTCAGAATCTCGCCGCAGGTGCGACGCATCTGGTCGACAGCCTGATGAAGCGCATCGCGGGCGAGGCCACGGGATCGACCATCCTGAACCCCGAACTGATCGTCCGCGAGTCCAGCTGACAGGGTCAGGGCTGGCCCGTCCGACATCTCGCGGATTGACTTGCAATCGATTGCTAATAGGATGTCGCCATAACGGACGCAGGTCCGGGGCGAACGATAACCGGCGGGAGAGACTGTGATGCGGGCAAGGATTTCGGCACTCTGTGGAGCGGCGCTGCTTATCGTCGCCTTTGCGCCGGGAGCGGCGATTGCGCAAATCCAGGGACCGCCCCCTGTGCAGCTCACCGCGGAGGACGAGGCCAAGCTGGAGCCGATCGCCCCGGAACTGCGTGCAGGTGCCCGCATGGCGCTGGGCTTTTCCAAAATGATGGGCACGATCAACGAGAAGATGGTGCTCGAGTCGCGCAAGCGCGGCGGCGGTCCGCCCGTCCCTCCCCGTCACGCCGATGTGCCTGTGACCGAGCAGATGATCCCGGGGCCGAATGGCGGGCCGCAGGTCAAGCTGTTCGTCATCAACGCCAAACCGGGAACCAGTCGACCCGGCATCGTTCACACCCATGGCGGTGGCTATATCCTCGGCACCGCCGCGACCGATGTCCGGCGGCTTCAGGAGATGGCTCGCGAGCTCGACGCGGTGATCGTCAGTGTCGAATATCGGCTGGCCCCGGAAACGACGTTCGAAGGTTCGATCGAGGATAATTATGCGGGGTTGCGCTGGATGGTCGCCAATGCCGCGACCTTGGGACTCGACCGCAGCCGCATCGCGGTGACCGGGGAAAGCGCGGGCGGCGGCCATGCGGCCCTGCTCGCCATCACCGCGCGCGATCGTGGCGAGATCCCCATCGCCTTCCAGGCACTGGTCTATCCGATGCTGGACGACCGCACCGGCGGGGCGGTGAAGATGCCCGCGCATATCGCCACGGTCGGGTGGAGCGGATCGGAAAACCAATATGGCTGGAAGGCGTTTCTGGGCCAGGAGCCGGGCACCGACACGGTCCCCGCGCGGGCCGTCCCTGCACGGACCCCCAGTCTTGCCGGGCTGCCCCCCGCCTTCATCCAGGTCGGGGGCGTCGATCTCTTCGTCAGCGAGGATATCGACTATGCCCGTCGACTGAACGAGGCCGGGGTGCCGACCGAGTTGCAGGTGATCCCCGGCGCCTATCATGGCTTTGACCAGCTGTCGGCGGACTCGCCCCAGGCGAAGCAATTTACGCGCGCCAAGATCGAGGCACTGCGTCGCGCCTTCGCCCGCCCAGCAGGCTAGGCCGAGGGCAGCAAACGATTGCGGAACTGAACCCAGATTTCGCTGTGAGGTGAGCGTTTGCGCAGCGGCGTTGCCCTTGACGATAGCCGACACAATATTTATGCAATCGATTGAAAATATAACCGGGGAGAGGAAAATGAAGCATATTCGCACGACCGTTGCGTCCATCGCGGTCGCGAGCGTCCTGACAGCGGTCCCGGCATTCGCCCAGACCGCACCGACCGAGCAGGAGGCCGAGGCGCCAGCCGCATCAGCTGTTCAGGAAGTCGTCGTGACCGCGCAAAAGGGTGGCGCGCAGGCGCTCCAGGAAGTGCCGCTTGCGATCCAGGCGTTCGACGGCGAGGAGCTGAAAGAGCGCAACATCTCGACCATCGGCGATCTCGTGTCGAGCGTGCCCGGCGCCTTCGAGGGCTTTCGCCAGTCCAACGGTTCGCGCTTCTACAATCTGCGCGGCAGCGTGACGCAGAATGGCGACTCGCCGATCGGCTATTATCTCGACGACGCACCCTTCATCGTCACCAATTTCGGCATCGCGCCACCGGTTCGCTTCATCGACATCGACCGGGTGGAGGTGCTGCGCGGCCCACAGGGCACGCTCTATGGCCAGGGCTCCTCGGGAGGCGTCTTCATCTTCCGCACCCGCGACCCCGATCTCAACGATTTCGACTATGCGTTCGAGGCAGAGGCATCGCAGACCCGCGGCGCCGATGGATTGAACTATGGCGCCGCCGCCGCACTTTCGGTCCCGATTATCAAGGATATGCTGGCGGTGCGCGTCAGCGGCGGCTTCTCTCGCGATGCGGGCTGGGCCGATGCCTATTATGGCGCGTTCGACGGCACGCCCGACGAGACCGGCGTCAACGCCGCCAAGAATGACGATATCCGCGTCGTCGCGCTGTTCCGTCCCGCCGAAAACGTCAATATCCGCGCGCAATATTGGAATTTCCGCCCGCGTCAGGACTTCACCGGCTTCACCGCATCGGTCAAACCGCCCTATTTCGAGAACACCGCCGGGCAGGACGGCTTTTCGAACGGCGACTTCACCCTCTACAGCCTGACCGGAACCGTCGATTTCAGCGCGTTCAGCATCACCAGCGCGACGAGCTATCTGGAAGGGCAGTTCGGGATCAACATCCCGCTCTCGCCCGCAGGCTCCTTCTCCAGCCAGTTCCTGCCCAAGATGTTCGCGCAGGAAGTGCGCGTAAACTCGAACGGCAGCGGCCCGTTCAAATGGGTGATCGGCGGTTCCTATCAGGACGGATCGGGTCCGCAGGAAAATGCGCTGACCCTGCCCGGGCTGGTCATCGATGCCGACAATGACACGCTGACCGAAAATTACGCCGTCTTCGGCGAGGTCAGCTATGAGCTGTTCGACGGCAAGCTGGTCCCGCTCGTCGGCCTGCGCCAATATCATGACGATCGCGCCTTCGCCGACAGCACCGGCAAGGTTCCGACCAAGGAGGACGTCACCACCTGGCGCCTCAACCTGTCCTATCTGCCGACCGACGATCTGACGATGTTCATCTCGGCCGCGACCGGCTTCCGCCCCGGCATCGTCCAGTCGCGGGTGCAGGTTCAGTCGGTGGAGATGGCAGGCGTTCCGACCAGCGTCGCGCTGGAGCCCGAATCCACGAAAAACTACGAATTCGGCGTGAAATGGCGCACGGCGGATCGCGCATTGTCGGTTGGTCTCAACCTCTATCAGCTCGAATATACCAACCTGCAGACCTCGGTCACCGGCGGCATTCAGGACGTCAACGGCTTCGCCAATTTCGGGGATGCGACGACCAAGGGCATCGATATCGAGCTGCACTGGCGCACCCCGCTCAAGGGATTCAACCTTGGCTTTGTCGGCAATTTCAACGACAGCAAATACGACCGGATCAATCCCGTCGTGGCGGCCGCCCAGCCGCTGCTGAAACCGGGATCACGGCTGACCAACACCCTGTCGAACAATTTCCGCATCGACGCGGGCTACAACCGCGACATCTCGAACGACGCCAATATCTTCGGCAATCTCTCGCTCAGCCATAGCGGCGACCGGTTGCAGAACAACGGCATCACCGCGCCGTCCTACAACGTCATGGCCCTGACCCTGGGCGTGCGGTACGGCGATTATGAGCTTGCGCTGATCGGCAACAACCTGACCGACGAGCGCGGGCCGACCTTTGTCGGCACCAACGGCCCATTGTCGGGATCGGGGCCGACGCCGCGTACGATCGGCCTGCGTTTCCGGGTTACGCCCTGACCCGGCATCGACCGACGGCAAGAGCGGGGGGCATTGCGCCTCCCGCTTTTTCCGTCTCCGGTCCATTGCGTATCAGAGCTGGCGCGCTGCCCGGCCGAATTTGAGTGGAGAGCAGGATGCAGGATCAGGCCGGACGGGACGGCGCAGCGACGCTGCTCAAGGCGCTTGTATTCCTGATGTTCGCGATGTTCGCGATGACCACCGACTCGGTCGGCACGGTCATTCCCGAAGTGATCCGCGAGTTCGAGCTTGGTCTTACTGCAGGCGGATCGTTCCAGTACGCGACGATGGCGGGGATCGGCATTTCAGCCATTGCGCTCGGCTTCCTTGCCGACCGGATCGGGCGCAAGGCGACGATCCTGATCGGCCTCGTCCTGTTCGGGCTCAGCTCCGCGCTGTTCGCGGCGGGGCATAGCTTCCTGTTTTTCACCACCCTGTTGTTCGTATCGGGGCTGGGCATCGGCATCTTCAAGTCCGGGGCGCTGGCGCTGATCGGCGACCTGTCGCGCTCGACCGGCGAACATGCGCGGACGATGAACCTGATCGAGGGGTTTTTCGGCGTCGGCGCGATCCTGGGACCGGGCATCGTCGCGTACATGCTGCTCAACGGGGCGAGCTGGAAATGGGTGTATCTGATCGCCGCGATGCTCTGCGCGCTGCTGGTCCTGGGATCGGCGGTTGCCCGTTTCCCAAGGCCGATCATCACCCGTGCCGAGCCGGTTCGCGCGAGCGAGGCGATCCGCATGGCGGGCGACCCGCCCGCGCGCTTCTTTGGGACCGCGCTGATGCTCTATGTCGGTGCGGAGGCGGCCATCTATGTCTGGGCGCCGACCTATCTTGCCGATTATTCGGGGTCGTGGCTGTGGCTGGCGGCCTATGTGGTCTCGATCTTCTTCGTCCTGCGTGCGGCGGGGCGGTTCCTGGGCGTATGGCTGCTCTCGCGCTTCGACTGGGCGAGCGTGATCTTCGTATGCAGTGCGGCGATGGCGGCCTTGTTCTGGGTCGCCGTGATTGGCGGGCGCGAGGTCGCGATCTTCGCACTTCCCGCGACCGGCCTGTTCATGTCGGTGCTGTATCCGACGATCAATTCGACCGGGATCAGTTGTTACGACAAGGGACGTCACGGCTCGATTGCGGGGCTGTTGCTGTTCTTCACCTGCATCAGCGCGGTGTTCGCGCCGATGGCGATGGGCGCGCTGGGCGAATGGCTGTCCGACAGCACCTACAGCATTCTGCTCGGCGCCCTGTTCGCCACCCTCCTCACGCTATTGTGCGGCTGGAACCGGTCGCGCGCACCCTTTGCGGCGTTGCTCGTGCAGCGAGACGCCGATGACTATCGCGGCTGATCGCCGGGCAGGATCAGTTCAGATGCCGGTCGAGCCATGCCGCGAACAGCGTCGGCCACTGGCCGCACGGCTTGTCCGCCGGACCGACGCCGAAGCCGTGGCCGCCCTCCTCGAACAAATGGCTCTCCACCGGGCGCCCGGCGGCCTGCATCGCGCGCATCATGATAAAGCTGTTTTCGGCGGGCACGGCGGTGTCGTCGAGGGCGTGAACGATGAACAGCGGCGGCGTCCGGGCGGTGACATGTTGCGCGGGCGAGCGGCGCGCGATCGCCTGGGCATCGGGATTGGTGCCGAGCAGCCGCATTGCCGATTCAGCGTGGGTGACGGGCGCGGTCACGCTGATGACCGGATAGATCAGCGCCATCGCTGCGGGCCGGGCGTCCAGCGCGTCGACCGCGTCGCGGGGAGCGTACACCTTCTCGGCAAAGCCGGTGGCCAGTGTCGCGCCGAGATGGCCGCCCGCCGAAAAGCCGACCGCGGCGACGCTGGCGGGATCATAGCCGAACCGATCGGCATTGGCGCGGATCACGCGGATCGCGCGCTGCGCATCCTGAAGCGGCACGTCGGGGCGATCACTCCAGCCTTCGTCGGGCAGGCGATAGGTGAGGACGAATACCGTATAGCCGCGTTCGGTCATCGCGCGGGCGACATCGACGCCCTCGTTGAGAATCGAGACGAAAGTGTAGGCGCCGCCGGGGATCGACAGCAATGCGCGGCCATTGGATTTGGCGGGGCGAAACACGCGCAGCATCGGGCGATCGATGTTCCGGACCATGATGTCGGGCCAGCCCTCCGGCAGCGGCTTTGCCTGATAGCCACCGCCCGGCGTGCCGTCCGGCCACAGCGGAATCTGCTCGGCGTCGATCCATGCCCGGGGCATCGGCGGCAGCTTGGGGAAGGTTTGCGCCGCAGCCGTGGCGCCGAGCGTGGCCAGCCCGACGGCGCCGGAAAGAAGTGCCCTGCGCCCGATCGGAGCGCCGATGTCGATCGTGCCGGAAGCCATGGAATTTCCTCTCTCTTCTCTGCGCCTTTTGTTGGTCGGAGAGATATGCGCCGTTGCCTTCGCCAAATTCAAGTTTAATCTACAATCGATTGCGAGCGCACATTCTCAGAAAGTCGCTTCGCCAGGATGGAGATATATGTTGAGGTTTCACAAGGCCATGCGCGGGACCGGGCGCAATGGGGCCGTTGGCACCACACTGAACCGGCGGACCGCGCATTGACCGCCGAAGCTGAATCGGCCGATCGGATGGTCGGCGGGGGAACCGTCACGGCATGGACCCCGGCACAGGTACGCGGCATTGACACCGGCATGGCAGACGCCGCGCCGGTAATCCGCGAGGATCAGGTCGTGCCGGTCGCGGACGATCTCGCGATCTGGGACGCCTGGCCGGTGCAGGACGCCAATGGCGATGTCGCGCTTCTGCCCGGCGGCGCGACGCTGTGGATGGCTTTGGGCACCCCGCCCTTTGCCGACCCGGAGGAGCGTCACGGCCATGCGCGCATCCATCTGATCGCGCAGGACCGCAACGGGTGGCGCCATCTGGGACCGGCAATGCCCGATGGATTTTCGCCGGGTAGTCGCGAATGGTCGGGATCGGCGTTGCTGGCCGCGGACGGGACGACGCTGACGCTGTTCTTCACCGCGACCGGACGGCGGGGCGAGACCGCGCCGACCTTTGAACAGAGACTGTTTCAGGCGCGGGCGACCTTGTCCGCCGGACCTGACGGCCATCGCCTGACCGACTGGCGCGAACTGCGCGAGATGATCGTTCGCGATCCGGCGCATTATATGGCGAGCGATGCCGGAACCGGTCGTGTCGGGACGATCAAGGCGTTCCGCGATCCGGCATGGTTTCGCGACCCGCGCGACGGACGCCATCACATCTTCTTTGCCGGATCGCTCGCCGACACCCACTCTGCCTTCAATGGCTGCATCGGCTGGGCGGTTGCGCGCGACGCCGCGCTCGACGATTGGGCGTTGCAGCCGCCGCTGATCGCCGCAGAGGGGGTGAACAACGAACTCGAACGGCCGCATGTCGTGCTCCATGACGGGCTTTATTATCTGTTCTGGTCGACCCAGCGCCATGTCTTCGATCCCGACGGGCCGGTAGGTCCGACCGGCTTGTACGGCATGGTTTCCGATCGGCTGGACGGCGGCTGGCGGCCGCTCAACGGCACCGGGCTGGTGTTCGCCAACCCGGCGGCGGCACCCAAGCAAGCCTATAGCTGGCTGGTATTGCCCGACTTGCGCGTCACCAGCTTCATCGATGCCTGGGGCAGCGACGGCGCCGATGCCAATGCGAACCGCTTCGGCGCCACCTTCGCCCCCATGCTGCACCTGACGCTACAGGGCGATCGCGCCGGATTGTCGGGCGCGCCATGAGCGATACCGGCCGCTATGCCGGTGTCGAGCTGGGCGGGACCAAGAGTGTCGCCGTGCTCGCCCAGGGGGACCGGATCGTCGATCGCCATGTGGTGGTGACGGGCGAACCGCGCGTGACGCTGTCGGCGCTGCGTTCGATCCTGGACGAATGGACCGGACAGACGCCGTTGGCCGGGCTGGGAATCGCATCCTTCGGCCCGATCCGCCTCGATCGCGCCGCGCCGGACTTCGGCCGGATGCTCCCGACGCCGAAACCGGGCTGGGGCGGCGCGGCGATCCTGGACCCGCTGGCGCGGGATCTGGGCTGTCCGGTCGCGATCGATACCGACGTCAACGCCGCCGCGCTGGCCGAATATCGCTGGGGCGCGGGCGCGGGCTGCGACAGCCTGTGCTACATCACCATCGGCACCGGGCTTGGCGGCGGGCTGCTGATCGCTGGGCGACCAGTACACGGCGCGCTGCATCCCGAAATCGGCCATCTGCGCCTGCGCCGCGTGCCGGGCGATTCCTTTGCCGGCGCCTGTCCATTTCATGGCGACTGTGTCGAGGGGCTGGTTTCAGGTCCCGCGCTGGCCAAGCGATTTGGAGCCGATCCCGCCAATGTGCCGGACGATCATCCGATCTGGCGGGACGTAGCGTCAGACATCGCCGAATTGTGCGCCACGATCCTGCTGACGGTATCGGCGCAGCGTATCCTGTTCGGCGGAAGCGTCGCACTGTCGCGCCCATTCCTGCTGCCCTGGGTGCGCGACCATGTCGTGGAGCGGATCGCGGGGTATCTGCCGTTCGTCGATGACATGAGCGGCCGAGACGTCATCAAGCCAGCGACACTCGGCACCGAAGCGGGGCCGCTGGGCGCCATCGCATTGGCCCAGGCCGCTCGGAGCTAAAGAGCCTCACGCTGTTCCCCGGCGAAGGCCGGGGTCCAGTTATAAGCGGCTTTCAGGCTTCGGGATGCCGCCTTGTGTTCGTGGCGACTGGGTCCCGGTCTGCGCCGGGGACCAGCCTGAACGCGGTTTCGCTCCGCGCGAACCGGGTGACTTCTACTCGGCTTCGGTCTTTTCGATCAGGTCGAGCAGCCCGTCGACGATCGCGGTTTCAGCGCATCCGGGCTTGAGCCGGGAGGATACCACCTCGAACGTGTTGTAGCCGAACGCCGCGTCGTTCGGGATATAGCCGGACCCCGCGATGCCGTTGGTCAGCGTCGTCATCATGCTGTGCTTGAAAGGCGATTCGCGCTTGAACCGCTGCGCGATGGTCGTGAACACCTCAGCATCCACGCCGCCGATGACCGTATCGCCGATCCGCAGCAGGCTGAGGCGAATGGAGACGGGATCGGCATCCTCATAGATGCCCGGATAGCCCGCACGCCCCTTGTCGAGGCGCTTGCGGCCCGGGCAGGTGACGCTCGTCTGCGCGCCGCTGATCCGCGCGTCGGTTACCGGCCGTTCGAGGCTGGCGCGCGAGACGTGGAGAACTTCCTCACCCAGCATCTGTCCCATCGACAGCACCATGCGCTTCTGCTGGTCCATGAGCATCGCGACCTTGGGATTGCTGCGGTCCATGCCGGTGCCGCCCGGCGGCATCGCATTACTGATATCTTCGCCGCGCTTGGCATAGTCGGCGGTGCGGATGGCGCGCAGTTCATAGGTCTGGTTGAAATAGATCGGGTTCTGATCGCCCGCCGCGCCGTTCGAATAGACCGCGACCGCGCCGTCGCCGAGCGATTCCTCGATATAGTTGGACGCGGCGCCGGGCAGGTCCGCGCTGACCAGGTCGAGATTGCCCGTCAGCACCGCGTGGACGCCGTAATTGTAATAGACGGCGATCGGCTTCCCCTCCGGCGTTTCGAAGCGGACGACCGCCACGGTTTTGTCGGAAACGCCCTCATAATTCGGACCTTCCCACCAGCGCTGCGTCTTGGGATCGATGATGTTGCGGTTCACGTTGATGTAGGAGACGCCGGTGCCATAGGCCATTTGCGCCTTGCGCATCCCGCTGGCGGCCTTGCGGATCGCGTCGAAAATCTGCGCCTCATACGCCGCACCACGCATCCACGGCGCGCTATGGGTGTGGGTCGCGGTCAGCAGCAGCTGGCTGACCGGAATCTTCAGCTCGCGCGCGGCGCGTTCGCTCACCTTCTGCCAGGTTTCGGTGCCGATCGCACCCGCATCCACGCTCACCATCGCCGCCCGCGACGCGCCGTCATCGACCACGATGGCACGCACATTGATGGGATCGAGCACGCCCAGCATGTTCTTGGGCAGATCCGCGGCGGCAGGCGTGATATCGACCTTTGCGGCGCCGACCTTGAGGGTCTGCGCATAGGCAGACGTCGCCGTGCACATCAACGTCGCGGCGAATGCGAGACTGACCGTATATTTCATGTTCAACTTCCCGACTGGCGGCCTGCGCCGATCGCGCTGGCCCTGTAGAATGATGTGTTCCGAAGCCTGGATCGCGGATCAGGGTGTGAATGCGACGCCACATTGCAAATCGACGCGCTCTGTTCGCGCTGCGGGCATAACCGCCTCTCCTTGCTCCAATTGATTTCCACAATCGATTGCAGCACTGGCTACGCGGTTTTCCGCGCTTTGGCAACGGCGGTTCGAGAGCCCTCTCGGACCGCGCCGTTCGAGGCGTGAGCGAAGCGCGTTGATCGCAAGATTGAAAGGTGGCGGAGAGGGTGGGATTCGAACCCACGTTACGGTTCCCCGTAAACCGCATTTCGAGTGCGGCGCGATCGACCACTCTGCCACCTCTCCGCGAGGGGTCCGGTAGGCATCGAAATGCCGCTCCGACCGGTCGAGCGGGCGCCTCTATACCAGCCGGTGCGGCGGCGCAAGCGGCTTGCCGCACTCTTCTTGTGCCGAGCGCAGGACACACTAGATTGAACCCATGACCCGTCCTTCCGCACCGCTCGATCTGTCGATCTCCGGCGTTCCGGTACCGGCCGTTGCCCATGCCCGCTTCAATCTGGGCGATGTGGTGCGGCACCGGCTGTTCGATTTCCGCGGGGTGATCTTCGACATCGACCCCGTCTTTGCCAATACCGACGAATGGTATGAGGCGATTCCTGAGGATATCCGTCCGCGCAAGGACCAGCCCTTCTACCACCTGCTCGCAGAAAATGCCGAGTCGAGCTATGTCGCCTATGTCAGTCAGCAGAACCTGGTCGTCGATGACAGCGACGAGCCGATCGAGCATCCCGCGATCCACGGATTGTTCGATCAGCTGAGTGGCGGGCGGTATCAGCTGAAAAACGAGCACCGGCATTAGATTTGTCTGAGAACGCTGACGCGTTCTGCGGCACCGGCCCGCTCCCCCACCCGGCCACCCATTCCAGAATATCCTGCCGATGGGTGGCCGGGTGGGGGAGCGGGCCGGTGCCGCCTTCCGGACAAAAGCCCGACAAAGGTTGACTTCGCCGGGCGAATCCCATAACCGCGCCGTTCCTCCCGCCGGGCTTGTCCTGCGCGGGCACATGCTTTTGAAATTGAGATGAGGCCCATGTTCGCTATCGTGCGCACGGGCGGCAAGCAGTATCGCGTTGCCGCAGGAGACAAGATCGTCGTCGAGAAGCTCGACGGCGAAGCCGGTTCGACGATCACCCTGGGTGACGTGCTGCTCGCTGGCGAAGGTTCGGATCTGAAGTCGACCGACGGGCTGACCGTCTCGGCCGAGATCATCGCGCAGGCGAAGGGCGAGAAGGTCATCGTCTTCAAGAAGCGCCGTCGGCATAACTATCGCCGCAAGAACGGCCATCGCCAGAACCACACCATCCTGAAGATCACCGCGATCGGTGCGCAGGAAACCAAGAAGAAGGCCGCCAAGGCCAAGGCGACCGAGGGCGACGCCCCGGCAGCCGCTGAAGCGTAAGGAGTAACGCGAAATGGCACATAAAAAGGCAGGCGGCTCTTCGCGTAACGGCCGCGATTCGGAATCGAAGCGCCTTGGCGTGAAAAAGTTCGGTGGCCAGGTGGCAATCGCCGGCAACATCCTCGTGCGTCAGCGCGGCACCCGTTTCTATCCGGGCGCCAATGTCGGCATCGGCCGCGATCACACGCTGTTCGCGCTGACCGACGGTCGCGTGCGATTCCACGACGGCAAGCTCGGCCGCAAATTCTGTTCGGTAGACATGATTGCGGAAGCAGCGGAATAAGCTGGGCAACCATCCGGGTTGCCCGCCAGGGTGACCCGGGTCTCCAGCAGGAGACCGCAAAAGGGAGACGGGTCACCCCGGTCTCCCTTTTTTATTGCTCCCTCCCCACCCCAACTGTCGTGCTGCGGTCATCAATCCGCGGCATCGGCGGGTCCGCGAGGAGAGTAACATGTTCGCACGTACACAGCGGCTGATGCTGCGGCCCGGCTGGGCCGAGGACGCCCCCGATCTCGCCCGTGCGATTGCCTTTGAAGAGGTGGTCCGCAACCTGGGCCGGGCCCCCTGGCCCTACGCGCTGGGTGACGCCAAGGCGTTCCTGGCCGATCAGGCGAGCGTGGCGAGCGGTTCGGGCGCCAGCTTCCTGATCTGCGCCTTCGACCATGGCGTCAGCCGCATCGTCGGCGGAATCGGCTTTGGTCCCTATGACGATGAGCCGCACGAATTCGGATATTGGATCACCCCCGACGCGTGGGGACGTGGCTTTGCGACCGAGGCAGGCCGCGCGGTGATCGATATCGCGCGCACGCTACGCGTCCCGCGCCTGTCAGCGGGCCATTATGTCGACAACCCCGCATCGGGCCGGGTGCTGCGCAAGCTGGGCTTCCAGCCGACAGGCCGGGTCGTCCCGCGTTACGCGCGCGGACGCGGAGGCGATGTGCAGTGCGTCGAATATGAACAGCGGCTCGACGGGTCCGATGTCGGCACCGACCCGTGCGACGGGCGAATGGCGGCCTGAGGCGGGGCGGATCGGACGGAGCCAGTTACGCTACACGGCTCCGTCCGAAACATGTAATCTCAGTTGGCGGGGGTCGCCTCGCGTCGCACCGGCTCCGGCGCGGTTTCCCAGCCGCCGCCCAGTGCCTTGAACAGCGCCACCTGTGCCTCCGCCAGGGCTGCGTTGGACTGGGCGAGCGTGGCGCGTGCCGAAGCGCGCTCACGCTCGGCATCGATCCGTTGGAGCAGGCTGTCGCGCCCTGCTTCGAACCGCAGGACCGCAATCCGCGCAGCGTTGGTCGCGGCGGTGTCCGCACGGCGCAACGCGACGTTGCGCTCGATCTCGCCGGAATAGCGCGCCAGCGCCTGCTCGACCTCGCGCAGCGCAGTCAGCACCGTGCCGTCAAAGGCGGCGAGCGAAGCCTCTGCCCCCGCTTCCGCCTGACGCACCCGGGCACGCGCGGCGGTGAGATTGGGGAAGTTCCAGCTGAGCAACGGCCCGAGCGAGAAGTTGAACGACGAGCTCTTGCCGAGATCGTCAAGGCTCTGTGCGCCAAGCGAAACCGATCCCAGCAGCTGGATCGAGGGATAGAGTGCGGCGGTCGCCACCCCCACCCGCGCCGTATCGGCGGCAAGCTGGCGTTCGGCCTGACGCACATCGGGTCGACGGGCGAGCAGCGCCTGCCCGTCGCCGACCGGGATCAGCGCCGACACGCCCGGCGGCGTCGCACACTGGTCCGCCTGTGCGTCCAGCTCGGCCGGGGGACGGCCGGTCAACGTCGCCAGCGCATAGAGCGCCGCGCGACGCTCTGCCTCGAACGCCGGAACCTGTGCCCGCGCATTCTCCGCCAGCACCCGTGCCTGATCGACATCGCGGATCGTCCCGCGTCCTGCATCGAACAGCCGCTGGGTCACATCGAGCGTACGGCTTTGCAGCTGCACCGTTTCCCGCGCCACCGCAGCCTGCGCGGCAAAGCCACAGGCCGAAGCATAGGTCCGCGCTGTCTCCGCCGCGACCGCCACACGGGCGGCGTCAAGCGCCGCCTGCGCCGCGTCCACATCGCCGCGCGCCGCCTCGATCGAGCGGCTGACCCGGCCGAACAGGTCGATTTCGTAGGAGGCGTCGAGTCCGACCTGGAAAAAGTCGCCCTCCACTCCGTCCACGCCTGCGGGCAAGCTGCCCTGAACGCTCTCCGCGCCGGTGCGCGAGCGGGTATAGCCCGCGCTTGTGCTGGTTCCCGGCAGCCGTGCCCCGCGCGATTCGGACAGGATCGCTCGTGCGCGCTTGAGATTCGCCGACGCCTGACGGATGTCGGTGTTGTGGGCCAGCGCCTCCACCACCAGCCGGTCGAGCGTGGGATCGGCGAACAGCCGCCACCATTCGCCTTCGACCGCGCCCGGCGACACTTTGGTCATGCCCGGGTCGACGAACGCGGCGGCCGCAGCGGGCGGCGTCTGGGGCCGTTCATAGGTCGGGCCGACCGAACAGCCCGCCAGCAGCGCCGCAGTCAGGAGGGATAGGCGCTTCATTCTGCGGGCTCCGTCACGGGATCATGGGGTTTGCTGCGAAAGCGCGCGGTCTGGGCGGTGGCCCAGATACCGAACTTACGGCTGATGACGTAGAAGGCCGGGGTGAACAGCAGGCCGAAGATCGTCACGCCGATCATGCCGAAGAACACCGCGACACCCAGCGCCTGACGCAGCTCCGCGGCCGCTCCGCTCGCGATCACCAGCGGCAGCACGCCGAGGATGAAGGCGATCGAGGTCATGATGATCGGCCGCATCCGCTGGCTTGCCGCGTGCTTGGCGGCCTCGAACATGTCCATGCCCTCCTCCTCGTTCTGGCGGGCGAATTCAACGATCAGGATCGCGTTCTTCGCCGCCAGGCCGATCAGCACGACCAGTCCGATCTGGGTCAGGATATTATTGTCCATCCCCATCACGTTGACGCCAAGGATCGCGGCGAGCAGGCACATCGGCACGATCAGGATCACCGCCAGCGGCAGCACCAGGCTTTCATAGAGGGCGGCGAGCAGGAGGAAGACGAACACCACCGCCAAGGCAAAGGCGATGACGCCGGTATTGCCCGCCGAACGCTGCTCGAGCGCCAGTTCGGTCCATTCGAAGCTCATCCCCTGTGGCAGGGTCTGGGCGGCAAGTTGCTCCATCGAATCGAGCGTCTGGCCGGTCGAATAGCCGGGTTTGGAGTCGCCCTGGAGCTCGGCGGCGGGATAGAGGTTGTACCGCACCACGCGATATGGCCCGCTGTCGTTGTTGAGCGTCATCACCGAACTCATCGGCACCATTTCGCCCGATGCCGACCGCGTCTTCAGCCCCTGAATGTCGGTGGCGTCGTCGCGATAGGGCGCGTCGGCCTGCGCCGTCACGCGGAAGGTGCGTCCGAGATAGTTGAAGTCGTTGACATAGGAGGAGCCGAGATACGCACCCAGCGTCGAGAAGACGTTGGATACCGGAACGCCCATCCGCTCCGCCCGCTCGCGGTCGACATCCGCGGTCAGCCGCGGCGTGCCGGTGTTGAACAGGGTGAAGGCGCCTGCGACGCTTTCCTGCTGATTGGCACCCATCATCATCCCGAACGCCGCCTGCGCCAGCGCCTGATAGCCCAGCCCTTCACGGTCCTGGATCATCATCTTGAACCCGCCGCCGGTGCCGATTCCGGGAACCGGAGGCGGTGCGATCACCAGAATGTCGCCGCCCTTGATGCCGCCCAGCGCGCCGTATAGCGATTGCTGGATCTCGTCCGCGCTCTTGTCGCGGTCGGCATGGGGTGCGAGGCCGAAGAACAGCACGCCGGTATTGGGCGCGGTCGAGAAGCTCGCGCCATCCAGACCCGCAAAGCCCACCACATATTTGACGCCGGGCAGCTTGCGGGCGGCAACAATGGCCTCCTGTACCACCGCGTCGGTGCGGTTGAGCGACGAGCCCGGCGGCAACTGCACCGCACCGATCAGATAGCCTTGATCCTGTGGCGGGATGAAGCCCGAAGGGGTGGAGGTAAACCGCCAGCCGGCAACAAGGATCAGCGCGACATAGACCACGCCGACGACCATTAGCATCCGTACCAGCCGGGCGGTCAGCTTGCCGTAATTCTCCGACAGCCGGTTGAAGCCGCGGTTGAATGCCGCCCCTGCCCGTCCCGGCAGCCCGCGCCAGCCGGGAGCCGGCTCGCTGTCATGTCCCTTGTGCTTCAGCACCAGCGCGCACAGCGCGGGCGAGAGGGTGAGCGACACGAAGGCCGAGATGACCGTCGCCGAGGCGATGGTGATCGCGAACTGCTGGTAGAAGGCGCCCGAGATGCCCGGAATGAACATGGTCGGGATAAACACGCCGGTCAGCACCAGGCTGATCGCGATGATCGCGCCCGACACCTCGTCCATCGTCTTGTGTGCGGCCTCCTTGGGACTGAGCCCCTCGTCCTCCATCAATCGCTCGACATTCTCGACCACGACGATCGCGTCGTCGACGACGATGCCGATGGCAAGGACGAGGCCGAACAGCGAGAGCGTGTTGAGCGAATAGCCGAACGCCAGCAGCACCGCGAACGCGCCGATCAACGAGATCGGGATCGCCACGATCGGAATCACCGCCGCGCGCCAGCTCTGCAGGAAGATAATGACGACGAGGACGACGAGCACCAGCGCTTCGATCAGCGTATGCTCGACCGCGGTGATCGACTCGGCGATATATTCGGTCGGGTTATAGTCGATCGAATATTTCATGCCCGGCGGGAAGTCCTTCGACAGGCTGTCCAGCTCTGCCTTCACCGCATCCGCCGTCGCCAGCGCGTTCGAGCCGGGCAGCTGGAAGATGCCCATGCCGACGGCACGCTTGTCGTTGAGATAGCCGTTGAAGTTATAGTCCTGCGCGCCCAGTTCGATCCGCGCGACATCGCGCAGATGGGTCAGGCGGCCGGTCGCATCGCGCTTGATCACGATCGCGCCGAATTCATCGGTGGTCGTCAAACGCCCCTTGGTCTGAACACCCAGTTCGAATGCGGGGCTGACATCGCCATAGGGAGGCGCGCCGACGGTGCCCGCCGCGACCTGAACATTCTGGCCCCGGATGGCGTTCACCACCTCGTCCACGGTCATATCGCGCGCGGCGGCAAGACCGGGGTCGATCCAGATGCGCATATTATAGTCGCGCCCGCCAAATGCCTGCGCCTGACCGACGCCCGGAATGCGCGCGATGCGGTCCTGGACCTGCAGCGTGACGTAGTTGGAGATATACTGGATATCGAGGCTCTCGTCGGGCGAGGTGAAGAACGCGACCATCAGGAAGTCGGGCGAGTTCTTGTTCACCGTCACGCCGATGCGCCGGACGTCCTCTGGCAGGCGCGGTTCGGCCGTCGCGACCTTGTTCTGGACCAGCACCTGCGCCTGATCGACATCGGTGCCCTGTTTGAACGCGACGGTGATCTGCGTCTGGCCGTTCCCGGTCGAGGACGACGTCATGTAGAGCATGTTGTCGACGCCGTTGATCGCCTGTTCGATCGGCGCGGCGACGGTTTCCGCCAGCGTTTCCGCGCTCGCGCCCGGATAGGTGGCGGTCACCACCACCGTCGGCGGTGCGATATTGGGATATTGCGCGATCGGCAGCGACGGATAGGCGACGGCACCGACGATCACGATCAGGATCGAGAGTACCGCCGCAAAGATCGGCCGCTCGATGAAGAAATGCGGGAATTTCATGTGATGCGCCCCTTACTGGACGGTCGCCTGGCCCGAAGCCGGCGGATCGATGGGGCGCGTGGGGGCTGCCTGTTTGGTGGCGTCCGGCTTGATCGCCCCCTGTTTGGGAGTGACCGGCGCACCCGGCTGAAGCCTGCCCACGCCGGTGATGATGACGCGATCGGTGGGGGCAAGGCCATCGCGGACGATCCGCAGCCCTTCGGCCTTGGCCCCGACCTCGATGACGCGCGGCGTCGCCTTATTCTCCTTGCTCACCACATAGACGAGGCGGCGGGTCTGGTCGGTGACGATCGCCTCATCCGGGATCAGCATCGCGCGATAGCTGCCGGAACCCAGCAGGCGGGCGCGCCCGAACATGCCGGGGGTCAGGAAGCCGGTCGGATTGGGGACGACGGCGTGCGCGCGGATCGTTCCCGAATTGGGATCCACCGCATTGTCGAGAAACGCCATCCGGCCATTCCAGCGATATTCATTCTCGTCGGCGAGCTGAATCTGCACCGGGTTTGCGGTATCGCGCGAGGAACCACGCTCGCCGCGCTGATCCTGGCGCAAATTCTTGAGATAGAAGGCTTCGGCGCCCTCGAATTCGAACCAGATCGGGTTGAGCGAGACGACACGGGTCAGCACCGTCTGACCTTCGGCGACGAAATCGCCGATGCTGACCTTGCGGTCCGAAACACGGCCACTGAACGGCGCGCGGACGGTGGTGAAGCCCAGGTTGAGCATCGCCTGAGACGCCGCCGCGCGACCCGCGGCGAGATCGGCGGCGGCGCTACGCTCGGCCGCGACGTTCGATTCCAGTTCCTCCGCGCTCACCGCCTGCGCCTTGGCCAGTTCCCGGCTGCGGGCGGTGACCTGCCGGGCATTGCTCAGCGCAGCCTCGGCCCGGGCGATCTGGGCGTTCGCCTGCATCAGCTGCGCGCGGTAGGGGCGCGGATCGATGGTGAAGAGCGGCTGGCCCTTGCGGACATCCTGCCCGTCGCGGAAATGAACGGCGGTGATGACACCGTTGACCCGGGCGCGCAGTTCGACATCCTCGGGCGCGACGAAACGGCCGGTATAATCGTCCCAGTCGACAACCTCGCGCTGGAGCGGCGTCGCCACCATGACTTCGGGCGGGGGGGGCGCGGCAGGCGGCTGGCCGCCTCCACATGCACTCAACGCCGCCAGAGCCACGAAGCCAGCCAGGACACGCATAATCGTCTTTCCCCTTATTGCGGTGCAGCAATTGGGGAGCGGCGAAAGCGGTTTCAACCCCGCAACGGATAATTTCTGATATTTTCCGTTCAGTAATTCAAAACGCGCTCAGGCCGTAGCGGTACCGGCGGGTAGAATGGCCGCTTCATAGTCGCTCTCCGCCTTGCGGATCAGCGCGCGATCATCGTGATTCCAGGGGTGGAACCCGGGCAGGAAATAGCTGAACCAGGCCGGGATCATCCGTGTAACGATGCCGGGCGAGACGAGCAGATATTTTGCCAGCATCGTTTTCGCACGCCAGCCGGTCACCCCATCCTGCGCCATCAGCTCGAGCGTCCCCTCGATCCGGTGTTTCCAGAAGGTGCCGGTAATCAACAGCATTGTCAGCGACTTGATCTTCCACCGTTTCCAGCGGCTCATGCCGCGCGTGGCATGGAAATAGGTGTCATAGGCGACACCCTTATGCTCGATCTCCTCGAGCGCATGCCAGCGCCACAGGTCGGCATTCTCCGGATCGGCGCCCTCCAGATGCGTCGGATTGCGCAGCAGTTCGGACGCGAGGATCGCAGTATAATGTTCGAGGGCCATGGTCGCGGCGAGCTGGACGATCTTCGGGCGCGAACGCGCGATCTCCAGCACCTGGTCGACCCGGGCCTCCAGACGCGTAATGTCATAGCCATGGTCCAGCACGCGCTTGTTGAACGCGACATGCTCGCGGCTGTGCACCACTTCCTGCACGGTAAACGCCTTGATCTCGCGCGCCAGCTTCGCGTCCACCCCGTTGCGAAACGCCTTCACGCTTTCGATGAAATAGGCTTCGCCCTTGGGAAAGGTCACCGACAGCGCGTTGTAGAATGCGGTCGCGGCTACATCGCCGTTCAGCCACAGACGGTCCTGCCGCTGCCCGCGCCCGAACCGGCGGTCGCGCGGCGTGATGGTGAGGTCAGCGGGAGTCTTTGCGTTCGACATGGTTTTGCTCCAAGGCATTTGCGATGATAGCTACGCCTTACTTACACAAATGTCAATAACGCCCATCACCGAGCGCAGACGTCTGAGCCCCGAAGAATCGCGCGATGCCGCGCTGGAAGCGGCGCGTGCGCTGCTGATCGAAGCGGGACCGCAGGCGGTGACCCTCAAGGCCGTCGCCGCGCGCATCGGGCGGACGCACGCGAACCTGCTCCACCATTTCGGATCGGCGGCAGGGCTTCAGCGCGCGCTCGCCCGTAGCCTCGCCGAAACGGTCTGCTCGCGCATCGTGGGCCTGATCCAGGAAGCCCGCGCCGACGAAACGGCGCGGACCGAGGACAAGCCCCGCCAGGTCGTCGATCTTGCGTTTGACGCCTTTGACAAATCGGGCGCGGGCGCACTGGCCAGCTGGATGATCCTGTCGGGCAACGAGGATGCGCTCGACCCGATCCTTGAGGTGATCCACGGACTTGTCGACCAGATTTCCGCTGTCGAGGGCGAGGATAGCGGCGCGGTGTTGCGCGAGGATACACTCGCGCTCGTTCTGATGGCGATGGGCGACGCGCTGCTCGGCGAACCTCTTGCCCGCTCGCTCGACCTTCCCCGCGGCGCCGCGCGTGAGATCGCGCTGCGCCAACTTACCGGATCCCCACGCTTCCTGAAAATGTGGGGCCAGGACAGCTGACATGCATTTTCTCGACCAGGCAAAGATCTTCATCAAATCGGGCTGGGGCGGCGGCGGCGCCGTTGGATTCCGGCGTGAGAAGTACATCGAATATGGCGGTCCCGATGGCGGCGACGGCGGCAAGGGCGGCGACATCATCTTCGAGGCGGTCCCGGGCCTCAACACGCTGATCGACTTTCGCTACACCCAGCATTTCCGCGCCCAGCGCGGCCATGGCGGGTCGGGCGGCAACAAGACTGGCGCGGGCGGCGATGATCTCGTCATCAAGGTGCCGGTCGGCACGCAGATTCTCGCCGATGACGAGGAACGCACTTTGCTCGCTGACCTGACCGAGGAAGGGCAGCGCATCGTCTTTTTGAAGGGTGGCGATGGCGGGCGCGGCAATGCCAGCTACAAGACCAGCACCAACCGCACTCCGCGCCAGCACGGCACCGGCTGGCCGGGCGAGGAAATGTTCGTGTGGCTGCGCCTCAAGCTGCTCGCGGATGCCGGTCTCGTCGGCCTGCCCAATGCCGGCAAGTCCACCTTCATCAACGCGGTGACCAACGCCCAGGCGAAGGTCGGCGCCTATGCCTTCACCACCACCCGCCCCCAGCTGGGCGTGGTGCGGCACAAGGGCAATGAGTTCGTGATCGCCGACATCCCCGGCCTGATCGAGGGTGCGGCGGAGGGTGCCGGGATCGGCGACCGGTTCCTCGGTCATATCGAGCGGTGCAAGGTCCTGCTGCATCTGGTCGATGCGAATGACGAAGATGTCGCCACCAGCTATCGCATCGTCCGCGACGAGCTCGACGCCTATGGCGCGGGCCTGCTCGACAAAAAGATCATCGTCGCGCTCAACAAGATCGACATGCTCGACGACGAACTGATCGCCGCCCTCTCCGCCGAACTGGAAGAGGCCAGCGGCACCGAGGTGATCCCGATCAGCGGCGCGAGCGGGGTCGGCGTCGACTGGGTGCTCGACAAGCTGCTCGAAGCGATCGGCCCGGACCATGCGCGGGTGAGCGACGACGATGATGGCGAGGAAGTGGTGGAGTGGTCGCCGCTCTGAACAGGCAGGCCGGATCGTTTTGCTGATTAACGTCCCGCTAACAATCCCCCATGACGAGATTTTCGCGCGCGATTGACTGGCGCTTCCGCGCGGATCGCATAGAGTGGGCGCATGTTGCTTCGCCTGACGCCGTTCGCCCTTCTCGCCATCGCAATACCTGGAGCCGCGCATGCGCAGGAGCGCGAGCCGCTGCGCACCCGCATTTATCTCGGCCCGCAGCTGTCGCCCAAGACGCCCGGCGCCAAGGACCTGTCCTTCGGCCCCTTTTTCGACGTGTCGCGGGCGCGCGGCGACGATCCGTTCGATTTCGAGGCCCCGGATGAGAGTTTCGGCTTTCCGGTCGCCGACGCGGGCGGGATCGAGTTCGGTCCGGCACTCGGCTTCAAGGGCAAGCGCAAGGCCGCCGATATCGGCGTGCCGCTTCACGAAGTCGGTTTCAGTTTCGAGATCGGCGCATTCGCCCAGACCTATCTCGCGCCTGAACTGCGAATCCGGGCCGAGGGACGCAAGGCGGTGAGCGGGCATCGCGGCTGGGTCGGCGAAGTCGGTGCCGACTATGTCGCGCGCGAAGGCGACGACTGGCTGTTCTCGATTGGCCCGCGCGTCACCCTCGCCGACGCCGAATATCACCGCGCCTGGTACGGGATTACCCCGGCGGACAGCGTTGCGTCGGGGCTTGCCACCTTTCGGCCCGGCGGCGGGGTGGAAGCGGTGGGCATCAGCGCAGGCTATCTGCGCCAGCTCACGCCATCGCTGGGGTTCGCCGCTTATGCCCGCTACGACCGGCTGGTCGGGGACGCCGCCAAGTCGCCCTATGTCCGTGCGGCGGGGTCGCGCAGCCAGCCCTCACTGGGACTGGCGCTGAGCTACACGTTCGCCAGGCGATAGGGGTCAGCGCTCGGCCTTTGTATCCCCGCGACGCTCAAGGCGCGCGATCATGCGCTTCATCTCGGCGATTTCGCGTCGTTGCGCCGCGATAATCTCGTCCGCAAGCTTGCGCACCTCCGGATCCCGAATCTGCGCCCGCTCACTGGTCATAATCGCAATCGAGTGATGCGGAATCATTGCCTTCATATAGCTGACATCGTCCACCGTCTGTTGACTTCGGACTGCCCAGAGCGATCCCGAAAAGACGATCGCCGCGACGACCAGGATCGCGAGGTTCGTCCGGCGATCCTTGTACATGCCCCACATGAAGCCGAGCATGACCACCGCCATCACCGCGCCCATCAGCAACGCCATCCAGACGCGCGTCTGGCTGAACGTTACATGCGCAAGCGCATAGGTGTTCAGGTACATGAGTCCGAACATAACCACGGTAGAGGTGGCGATCATGGCGACAAATCGGGAATAGCGCATGGCGGGACTCCTTTCGAAGGAGCAACCTCCCGTCGCGCGAGCGGGTTCCCGTGGACCGTGCTTCTCCGCTTCCCAGAGCACCCGGCTCGACTATATGCGGCAAACCATGCATCTTTTCCCGCCCGCCTCCTGCCCTCGGCTCGTCGTCAAGATCGGTTCGGCGCTGCTCGTCGATGGTGATGGCGCCATCCGCCGGGACTGGCTGGAGGGCATCGCCGCCGACATCGCCGCGCGGTTGGGGGCGGGGCAGCAGGTTGCGGTTGTGTCCTCCGGCGCGATCGCGCTTGGGGCACGGCGGCTGAACCTGCCCAAGGGCGGTCGCGCCAGCCTTGAGGACGCGCAGGCGGCCGCCGCGACGGGGCAGATCGCATTGAGCCAGGTCTGGGCCGAAATGCTTGCCGCCAATGACCTCACCGCCGCGCAGATGCTCGTCACGCTCGACGATCTGGAAGATCGCCGCCGCTATCTCAACGCCGCGGCGACGCTCGGACGGCTGCTCAGTCTTGGCGTCGTGCCGATCATCAACGAGAATGACAGCGTCGCGACCGCCGAAATCCGCTTCGGCGACAATGACCGGCTCGCCGCGCGCGTGGCGCAGGCCGCGGACGCGCACGGGGTCGTGCTGCTCAGCGACGTCGACGGGCTGTACGATCGCAACCCCGCCCTCCCCGACGCGGTCCATATCCCGGTCGTCGATCGGATCGACGGGCGGATCGAGGGGATGGCCGATCGCGGTTCCGCGTCGGGCATGGGATCGGGCGGGATGGTATCGAAGATCGAGGCCGCGCGGATCGCGGCGAGCGCGGGGGTCAGCCTCGCCATCGCGAGCGGACGGATCGACCGCCCGCTATCGACCGATGCGCGCCACACCATCTTCCTCCCGGAAAAACGAACGCGCGCACGCAAGGCCTGGCTCGCCGGGCGGCTGACCGCGAAGGGCAGCATCACCATCGATGCCGGGGCGGCACTGGCGCTGACCGAGGGTCGCAGTCTGCTTGCGATCGGCGCGACGGGCGTGCGCGGCATGTTCTTTCGCGGCGATCTCGTCACGATCGAGGGGCCGAACGGGCCGATCGCGCGCGGTCTCTCGGAATATGACGCCGCCGATGCGCAGGCGATCCTCGGCACGCGCAGCGAGGATCAGGGCGCGTTGCTCGGCTATGCGCCCCGCGCCGCGCTCGTGCATCGCGACCATCTGGTGATGCTGTGACGCTGACGCTCGCCCTCACCGGCGCGACCGGCTTTGTCGGCAAGGCGACGGTCGATCATGCGCTGGCACGTGGCCATCATGTCCGCGCGCTGACCCGGCGCGACCAGCCGGCACGGGACGGCGTAAGCTGGATTTCCGGCAATCTCGACAGCGAGGACGCGCTCGCCCGGCTCGCCAGCGGCGCCGATGCGGTGATTCACATCGCCGGTGTGGTCAACGCCCCCAGCCCGGCCGGGTTCATCACCGGCAATGTCCACGGCACCGCGCGCATGGCCGCTGCCGCTGCGTCGGTGGGGGTGCGCCGCTTCGTTCATTTGTCGTCCTTGTCCGCGCGCGAGCCGCATCTGTCGAACTATGGCCGGTCGAAGGAGCGGGCCGAGGATGAAGTGCGCAAATCCGGGCTCGACTGGACGATGATCCGGCCGCCGGGCGTCTATGGCCCCGGCGACATGGAGATGCGCGACGTCTTCCGGATGGCGAAGCTGGGGTTCGTCATACTCCCGCCGGCGGGGCGAATCTCGCTGATCCACGTCCACGATCTCGCACGATTGCTGGTCGCGATGGCGGAGAGCGATCCGGGTCGACACATCTATGAGTGCGACGACGGGGTCGATGGCGGCTATTCGCACGCGGAGTTCGCCCGGCTGGTCGGAGCAGCGGTCGGGCGCCGTCCGGTCGCGCTGCATGTTCCGCGCGCGCTGCTGCACCTGGCGGGACGTGCCGACCGGTTCCTGCGCGATGCCAACGCCAAGCTGACGCCGGACCGCGCCGCCTATCTTTCCCATCCCGACTGGACCGCCCGCCCGCTGGAGCGACCGCCGGTCGCGCTATGGGCGCCGCAGATCGCGACGCCCGACGGCCTTAGCCAGACCGCCGACTGGTACCGATCGCAGAGACTGCTTTAGCCTCAGGCCGCCGCTTCCTCGACGAACAGCGCCTTCAGGTCCTTTTTCAGGATCTTGCCGTTCGCATTTCTCGGCAGCGTCTCCGCGACGAAGCGGATCGCCACCGGCGTCTTGAAGATCGCCAGCCGCTCGCGCACCCAGGCCTGGAGTTCGGCCTCGGTTGCGTGCATCCCCGGCGCCAGATGCACCACCGCGGCAGGTTCCTCGCCCAGCGTCTTGTGCGGGATACCGATCAGCGCGCAGTCGGTGACCGCGGGGTGGGCATAGAGGACGTCCTCGACCTCGGACGAGTAGATATTCTCGCCGCCGCGGATGATCATGTCCTTGGCGCGGTCGACGATGTAGAGAAAGCCCTCCTCGTCCAGCTTCGCCAGATCGCCGGTGCGGACCCAGCCGTCGCGGAAGCATTGGGCGGTTTCCTCGGGCTTGTTCCAATAGCCCTTCACGATCATCGGCCCCTTGGCCCACAGTTCGCCCACCTCGCCGACGGGGAGTTCGCGCTCGCCCTCAGGGTCCATGATCTTGAGATCGGCGACCGGAACAGGCGGCCCGGCACTGGTCGGGCGGTTGAGATAATCCTCGCTCGAATGGCTGGTCACGGTGGCCATCGTCTCGGTCATGCCCCAGCCATTGCCGGGCAGCGCGCCGAATTCGGTGTAGATGCGTTTGACCAATTCTGGTGCCGAGGGCGCACCGCCATAAGCGATCGCCTCCAGGCTGGAGAGGTCGTATTTGTGGCGGTCGGGGTGCTCCAGAATCTGCCAGGCGATGGTCGGAACGCCGCCGGTCAGATTGACCTTCTCGCGCTGGATGATCTCCATCGCCTCCACCGGGTCCCATTTGCGCATGAAGACGACCGTGTTGCCCGCAGCCACCGTGCCCATCAGGCTCGCGGAGCAGGCCGTGACATGGAACAGCGGGATGACGAGCAGGCCGGTCTTGGGCTGCGGCTCGGGCGGCATCTCGCCGCGCCTGAGATATGAGCGCGCCGCGCCATAGCCGCCGGACATGATATTGGTGGTGAGGTTGCGATGCGTGCCAAGCGCGCCCTTGGGCGAACCGGTCGTGCCGCTGGTGTAGAAGATCGTCGCATCATCCTCCGGCCCCAGCGTCGGATCGGCGGGGAGCGGCACATCGGACAGCGACGCCCAGTCGTTCGGCGCGCCGATCAGATCCTCGAGCTTGTCGACGCCCTCGGGCAGATCGCTGTCCCAGCGGCTGACGATGGTGCGTTGAAGATCGGGCAGGTCGGGCAGCCGCTTCTGTAACCGGGCAAAACGCTCGCCGTCGAGGAACAGGATCTTCGACCCGGAATCGCGCAGCCCATAGTCGAGTTCGCGCCCGGTCCACCAGGCGTTGAGCGGGACCAGGATCGCACCGATGCTGACCGCGGCAAAGAAGATCACCGGCCATTCGGGCGTGTTGCGCATCGCCAGCGCGACGCGGTCGCCCTTTTGCACTCCCATCTCGCGCAGTTTCGTCGCGAGATGCGCGACGGCGCGATAATTCGCCTCGAACGTGACGCGCTCATCCTCATGGATCGTGAACAGCCGGTCGCCATAGGCCCGCGACATCTGGATCAACGCCGCGAGGTGCGGCGGCGCGTTCTTCCACACCCGCGTCTTCACGCCGCGAATCTCGATCTCCTCCATTTCCAGCTTCTGCCCCGGCGCTGTCATCAGCGCCTGTGCCTGGGCGAGCGACATTTTGGGCCATGATGGGTCGAGCGGGATGATCGGTTCGGACGTCACGGGCGCATCTCTCCAGCTATCATTCTTGGCTTAGTTGAATGTCCGGTTTGGCGATTCCGCCGCCCCGATTTACAGATCATTCTTGATTCATCCGTCGCGCAACGCAATAGGGAAGCGACGGAAACAGGATCAGGTCGGAATAAGGATTCGAATTAGGGGTATGGATTCCACCCGTTTCGCAACGCCCACAGAGGCTGGTTTCGACGCCGAGCGCCTTTGCATGATCGACGCCTTTGTGAAGGCACGGTATCTCGACTCCGGAAAACTGCCCAACGCCCAGCTGTTGATCGCCCGTGACGGACGCATTGCGCATTTCAGCCATCAGGGCGCCGCGCGCGAGGGCGGCGCCAGCGTGGACGAGACGTCGATCTATCGCATCGCATCGATGACCAAGCCGGTAACATCGATCGCGTTCATGCAGTTGGTAGAGGCCGGGCATGTCGCGCTCGACACGCCGGTCCATCACGTGCTGCCCGAATTCAAGGGGCTGGGTGTCTATAATGGCGGCGGCGGCGGGGTGCCGTTCGTCACCAGGCCGACCAATGAGCCGATGCGAATGGTGGACCTGCTGCGCCACACCTCGGGCCTCACTTACGGCTTCCAGAATCGCGGCAATGTGGATGCGGCCTATCGCGAACAGCGGATCGAAGGCTGGCACGGCCATCTTGATCTGGACGGCTTCGTCGCCGCGCTGGGCAAGCTGCCGCTCGAATTCTCGCCCGGCGAGGGCTGGAACTATTCCGTCTCGACCGATGTGCTCGGCGCCGTGGTCGAACGTGTGTCGGGAAAGAAGCTCGATCGCTATTTCGAGGAGCATATCTTCGCGCCGCTCGCCATGCACGACACCGGGTTCGCCGTTCCGCCGGAGAAGGTCGATCGCCTGACCGACTGCTACACCTTCAAGGCGGGCGAGGGTCGGGTTATGTATGACCGCGGCGCGGAATCCGCCTGGAGCCGGATGCCTAAATTGCTCTCGGGCGGCGGCGGGCTGGCCTCGACCGCGCTCGACTATCACCGCTTCTGCGCGATGCTGCTGAACGGCGGCACGCTGGACGGGGCGCGGATCATCGGGCGCAAGACGCTCGATCTGATGACGATGAACCATTTGCCCGGCGGAAAAGATCTGTCGGCGTTGTCGCAATCGCTGTTCAGCGAGACGCAGAATGCCGGGACCGGCTTTGGCCTGGGCTTTGCGGTGAATATCGATGTCGCCCGGTCGATGATCCCGGGATCGGTCGGCGAGTTTTACTGGGGCGGCATGTTTTCGACCGCCTTTTTCGTCGATCCGGTGGAGCGGATCACGATGGTGTTCATGACCCAGCTTTCGCCATCGGGGATGTACCCGATCCGGCGCGAGCTGAAGACGATGATCTATTCGGCCCTCGCATGATGCGCTGCGCCGAAACCCATTTCATCGTCACCCCGCGCGAACGCGGGGGCCGATCTCCTAACTGTGCCCCTTGGTGCAGCGGCGGGAGATGGGTCCCCGCGTTCGCGGGGATGACGATCTAGATTGCAGGAGAGAGTTCAATGACTTCCCCCATCACCACCGAACGCCAAGGCGATATCCTCGTCATCACGTCCAACAACCCGCCGGTGAACGCGCTCGGCGCAGCGGTGCGGCAGGGGCTGGATGCGGCGATCAAGGAACTGAATGACGACGACAGCCTGAAAGCCGCGGTGATCCGCTGCGAAGGCCGCACCTTCTTTGCCGGGGCCGACATCACCGAATTCGGCAAGCCGATGCAGGAACCCGGCCTGCCGACCGTGGTCGATACGATCGAGGCGAGCGAGAAGCCGGTGGTCGCGGCGGTCCACGGCACTGCGCTAGGCGGCGGGTGCGAGGTTGCGCTCGCCTGCCATTACCGCATCGCCGTGCCCTCGGCGAAGTTCGGCCTGCCTGAAGTAAAGCTCGGCATCCTGCCCGGCGCCGGCGGGACGCAGCGGCTGCCGCGCGTGGCGGGCGTCCAGTTCGCACTTGAACTGGCGGCGAAGGGCGATCCGGTGTCGGCCAAGGCAGCGCAGGCGGCGGGGCTGGTCGATCGGCTGGCGGGTGAGGACAGCCTGACCGCCGATGCCATCGCCTATGCGCGGAAGATGGCGGACGCGCGTCCCCTGCCCCGCGCCAGCGAGAAGCCGGTGACCGTCGAACCGGGCGTGTTCGACGACTTCCGCAAGGCCAATGCCAAGCGGATGCGCGGCTTCGATGCTCCCGCCGAAATCATCGCGGTGATCGAGGAGACGGTCGGCAAACCCTATGCCGAGGGCGTCCAGCGCGAGCGCAACGGTTTCATGAAGCTCATCATGGGGACGCAGAGCGCGGCGATGCGCCACATCTTCTTCGCCGAGCGCAAGGCGGCCAAGATCGACGACGTGCCCGAAGATACGCAGCTGCGCCCGATCAAACGCGTCGGCGTGATCGGTGCAGGCACGATGGGCGGCGGCATCAGCATGAACTTCCTGTCCGCGGGCATCCCCGTGACGATCGTCGAGATGGCGCAGGACGCGCTCGACCGCGGCACCGGGGTGATGCGCAAGAATTACGAAGGCAGCGCCGCCAAGGGCCGGATGACCGCCGAACAGGTCGAGGGGGCGATGGGCCTGCTCAAGCCGACGCTCAACTTCGACGACCTGTCCGAATGCGACCTCATCATCGAGGCCGTGTACGAAAATATGGACGTGAAGAAGGAGATTTTCGGCAAGCTCGATACGATCGCCAAGCCCGGCGCGATCCTGGCGTCGAACACCAGCTATCTCAACATCGACGAGATTGCGAGCGCCACCAATCGGCCGGGCGATGTGGTGGGGATGCACTTTTTCTCGCCTGCCAATGTCATGAAATTGCTGGAGATCGTGCGCGGCGCGAAGACCGACAAGGATGTGCTTGCGACCGTCATGGACGTGGCCAAGAAGATCAAAAAGGTCGCGGTGGTCGCTGGCGTTTGCTACGGCTTTATCGGCAACCGGATGCTGATGCCGCGCCAGATCGAGGCGAACAAGCTGTTGATGGAAGGCGCCAGCCCGCAACAGATCGACAAGGTCCATGTCGAATTCGGTATGCCGATGGGGCCGTTCCAGATGGGCGATCTGGCCGGCGTCGATATCGGATGGCACCGCGACCCCAATCGGGTTGAGAGCATCCGCGACCAGCTGTGCGCCGAGGGCCGCTGGGGCCAGAAAAAAGGCGCTGGCTTTTACGATTATGACGAAAAGCGCAATCCGTCTCCCAGCCCGCGCGTTGCCGAAATCATCGCCGAATGGCGCGAAAAGACGGGCACGCCGCAGCATGACGTGACCGACGAGGAGATCGTCGAACGCACACTCTACACGATGGTGAATGAGGGCGCGAAGATCCTGCAGGAAGGGATGGCCCAGCGCGCGTCGGACATCGATGTGGTGTGGATCTACGGCTATGGCTGGCCGGTCTATCGCGGCGGTCCGATGTTCTGGGCGGACACGGTCGGGCTGAAGACCGTGGTCGCGGGGCTGGAGAAGCACGGCTTCGAGGTCGCGCAGTTGCTCAGGGACAAGGTCGAAAAGGGCGAGCGGTTCAATTGAACAAATCCTCCCCGAAACGGGGAGGGGGACCAGCCGCAGGCTGGTGGAGGGGGCCCGAGGCGAGGATTTCCGGTGCCTCGAGCCCCCTCCGCCACCGCCTTTGGCGGCGGTCCCCCTCCCCGTCCCGGGAGGAATGGGAGAGGAAATATGAGCGATCTGGAACAATTCCGCGCCGAAACCCGCGCCTGGCTTGAGGCGAATGTTCCTGCGTCGATGCGCGAACCGATGCGCGGGGAGGGCGATGCGAACTGGGGCGGGCGCAAGGCCGATTACAGCAAGAATCCCGACCAGAAGCTCTATATGGACCGCATGGCCGAACGCGGCTGGACCGTGCCCGACTGGCCCAAAGCCTATGGCGGCGGCGGGCTGTCGGCGGCGGAAGCAAAGATCCTGCGCGAGGAGATGGCGCGGCTGAAATGCCGCAATCCGCTCAATTCGTTCGGCATCTCGATGCTCGGCCCGGCGCTGCTGAAATACGGGACCGAGGAGCAGAAGCTCGAACATCTGCCCAGGATCGCGCGCGGTGAAATCCGCTGGTGCCAGGGTTATTCGGAACCCAATGCGGGCAGCGACCTGGCCGGGCTGCAGACCAGCGCGGTCAGCGACGGGGACGATTACATCGTCAACGGGCAAAAAGTGTGGACCAGCTATGCCGACAGGGCCGACTGGATCTTCTGCCTGGTCCGCACGAGCAAGGAGAGCAAGCAGGGCGGGATCAGCTTCCTGTTGTTCGACATGGACTCGCCGGGCGTGTCGACCAAGCCGATCCTGCTGATCAGCGGCTATTCGCCGTTCTGCGAGACGTTCTTCGATAACGTCCGTGTACCCAAGAAGAACCGGGTGCATGACGAGAACAAGGGCTGGGACGTTGCCAAATATCTGCTCGGCCATGAGCGTGAGATGATCTCCGGCATGGGCCTGGCCTCTCCCGGCGGCAACCCGCTGATCGAAGGGGCGATCGCGACGATCGGGCTGGACGCGCAGAGCCGCCTCGCCGACCCGATCCTGCGCGCGCAACTCGCGCTGTTCGAGGTACGGTCAAAGGCGTTCTCGGCGATGTCGGAGCGGTTCATTGACCAGCTGAAGGCCGGACAGGCGCACCCCGCCCAGCCATCGATGATGAAATATTACGGCACCGAGCTGAACAAGGACCGCCACGAACTGATCATGGCGAGCGGCGGGTCGGACACGCTGGAATGGGAAAGCGAGCGCTCCAACGGCGGCGCCAAGCCGCGCGCGTGGCTGCGCACCAAGGCGAACTCGATCGAGGGCGGGACCAGCGAGGTTCAGCTCAACATCATCGCCAAGCGGATCCTGGAGCTGCCGTCGTGAACAAAGCCCTCTCCCCTTCAGGGGAGAGGGTTGGGAGAGGGGCAGTCGGATAAAATCAACGGGCCGGAGAAGGAGAGACTGCCCCTCTCCCCGGCCCTCTCCCCTGAAGGGGAGAGGGAGAAAGTGATGCCACTCTACCTCAACGACGAACAGACCATGCTCCGCGAGAGCGCGCAGCAATTCGTGAGCGAAGCCGCCCCGGTCAGCCATATGCGCGCGCTGCGCGACGCCAACGACGCGACCGGCTTTTCCCGCGACCTGTGGAAGCAGTTTGCCGAAATGGGCTTTACCGGCATCCTGATCCCGGAGGCCGATGGCGGTCTGGGCCTCGGCCATGTCGAGGCGGGGGTGGTGCTGGAGGAGATCGGGCGCAACCTCTCCCCCTCCCCCTTTCTCACCACCGCGGTCGCGGCGGTCGCGGCACTCAACGGCACGGCGCAGCGCGAGCGCTGGTTCCCCGGCATCCTCGCGGGTGAAACGGTGGCCGCGCTGGCGATCGACGAGCGCGCCAAGCATGGCGACGCGATCGGCATGAAGGCCGAACGCTCGGGCAACGGCTTCAAGCTGACCGGCGCCAAGCAGTTCGTCGCGCACGGCCATGTCGCCGACCTGCTCATCGTCGCCGCGCGCACCGCCGGGTCGCCCGA